>CAZSDN010000077.1:0-13437 GCA_964605595.1 uncultured Flavobacterium sp.
ACTTGCTGCTCGTATTGCTGTAATCGAAAAAGACAATGAAGAAGCAAAACGTTTAGGAAAAACGTTGAAAAATGTTCCTAAATATATTTCTTACTCTCAACTAACTGAAGAAGTTTTGAAACAAGCTGAAGAAGATGCAAAAGCGGAACTAAAAGCTGAAGGCAAACCAGAGCAAATTTGGGATAAAATCCTTCCGGGCAAAGTACAACGTTTTATTTCTGACAACACTTCTTTAGACCAAGAAAAAGCTTTATTAGATCAGAATTTCATTAAAGATGACGCCAAAAAAGTTGGTGATTATGTTAATGAATTTAAAGTTGAAATTACAGGTTTCAAAAGAGTTGCTCTTGGATAATTATTAAATTCGCTTTTAAAAACGCCTGACAAAAATCAGGCGTTTTTTTTTGCTCAAATGTTAATACGTCATTCATCGTATTGAATACTAATTTCATAACCACTTAATTTGTCTTAAAATACCTATTTATAGGTATTGTAATCAAATTCAAAAAACTATAATATTGTCGCGTATATTAAAATATTTATGAATTTTAGAAAATAGAATAAATTTAAATTAATAGTATTTCTAATATTAAAATTGTTAAATATAAAATATTATTACTTTTGCTCTTAAGAAATTTTTAACAATCAAAAACAAAATTTAAATCATGCAAAAAAAGATTTTATTAGCAGTAGTATTATGTACCTGTTTTCTTGCAAATGCTCAAACTTCAAAAAGGGAAGAAGGAATCAAATTTGGTATCAAAGGCGGTATCAATCTTTCTAATTTTAATGGTGATGTAGAAGACAATGCCATGAGATACGGTCTGCACATCGGAATGGTTTCTGAAATCATCATTTCCGACAAATTCTCATTCCAGCCTGAATTGCTTTATTCTGCACAAGGTTTCAAAAATGAAACTCCGAATAATTTCAGCAAGGCTAAATTCGACTATGTAAATTTACCTTTAATGATAAAATATTACGCAGCCGACAAATTCAGTGTTGAAGCAGGCCCGCAGGTAGGTTTCCTTGTAAACGCAAAAAACCGCGATAACTCTGGAAATACCAGTATCGACGACCAGAACGTTGTAGATTTTGGCATAAACGCCGGTGTTGGTTACGAATTAAAAAACGGAATGTTCTTTCAGGGAAGGTATAATCTGGGCATTACCAATGTGAATGGCGACTCAAATGGGGCTGTTAAATATACCAACTCTGTATTCCAGCTTTCTATTGGCGTATTGTTCTAAAAGCACTCGCTGTTTTATTACCCCGAGATAAAACAGCGAGTGCTTTCCAAAATATAATCTAAAACAAAATAAATCATAATGAAAAAAACTATCCTGACTTTAGCTGTACTGACACTATCAGTAGCTAATATGAATGCACAAGTGGCTGATAATTCGGATGTAAAATACCGCAGAAGCTCGCTTTATACACTTATGATCCACGAGCCAACTAGACCTTATGCAGAAGTAATCAGAGCTTCCTTTGAAAAAGGCCCGATTCCTGAAAAATTCAACGATCATAATCTTGGAACCCGCATCATTCCTGCGACCGCAGCTAAAGATGAATCAGCAAACATTGCTACTTTCCTTGAAGACAATAATGTGGCAAAAGAAGTAGTAGCTAAATGGTTCAATCGTTCAGCAAAAGGAGGTTTTAATATGGATGTAATCAAAACAAGAGGAAGTTATGACGCTTCCATGTTAGATATCACAAAAGCAAAAGCGAGCAAAAGAGGTTTGGAAATGCTGGCCGACGCTGGTGAAGAACTTATCAAAAACACCTTTATCCTTGTAAACGATTTCAAATATGTTTCTAAGGAAGAGGTTGCAAAAAAAGCAAGCGGATGGCTTAGCGCCCTTGGAACTATCGGTGATTATGCCGGCATTTCAAATGCTTCAACCATTGCAACTGCCGCTTCTGCAGGAGTTACCGTTGCCGGAAAAGGGTATGTTGTAAAAACTACTGCGCATCTTTACCGCTTAGACTGGAATGATGAAGTTGCCGCGACATTCTATAATAATTATTGGACAGAAGACGGAAGCATCTCTGCAGATAAAGTAAAAGCTTTCAACGAATCCAAAATATTCAAAATGGTCTACATCGGATCAGATGTTTCATGGGCCGACGTTCAGTCTTCTATTTTTACCAACAAAACGGAAGAACAATTAATCGAAAAATCTACCGTGAAAGCTGTCGATGCGGTTATCGTAAAACTTCAGAAAAACCACGACGAGTTCAAAACAAAAACACCTTTATTTACAGGCGAGCCAATTTCGGCTAAAATCGGTTTAAAAGAAGGTTTGACCAACAAATCGGTTTTCAATGTTTTGGAACAAAGAATGAAAGAAGACGGAAAAACAGAATATGTTGTCGTAGGAACAATTAAAGTAGATCCGAAACAACCAATCTGGGACAACCGTTATGGCGCGGATGAAGAAAATCCGAACCAAACTACAGACAGGACTTATTTTAAGAAAAGCAGCGGAAAGGAATTCTTCCCCGGAATGCTTATAGTTCAGAAAAAAGGAAAATAATTTAATCAACTAAAAAAATGAAAAAAACACTCGCATTACTACTACTGATTGTTACTGCCTCAACTTTCGGACAGGCAAAAAAGAAAGCTGATAAAGCAACTGAAGACTGGCGTTATGAAATTGAATGTGCCGGAATTGGTACTGACGGAACTTACTTAATTAAAGTTTGGTCTTATTCAAAAAAAGGCGCGGTAGCTATTACACAGGCTAAGAAAAACGCGGTTCACGGAATAATTTTCAAAGGATTTGCAGGTGGCGCACAAGGTTGCAACTCGCAAAAAGCTTTGGTTTCAAATCCAAACCTTGAAATGGAAAAAGAAGAATTCTTCAAGCCTTTCTTTGAAGACGGCGGAAAATACATGAAATTCGTCAGCGCTTCTTCTGACGGAAATGTTGACGCTTCAGACAGAATGAAAGTTGGAAAAGAATACAAAATCGGCGTTGTTGTCTCAGTTATGAAAGACGCTTTGAGAAAAGATCTTGAAGCTGCCGGAATCATCAGAGGTTTATCATCAGGTTTCTAAAACAATAATTGATTATGAAATTCAAATTAATATTATTGGTAAGTTTTCTTACCGTTTCAGGGGCTTTCGCCCAAAAAAGCAACGCCGGCAATTACGCATACAAAAGTGAATGCATGGGAGTCGAAGGCGATGGTTCTCAAACTCTGAAAGCATGGGGCAACGGAAGAAACCGTTCTGACGCTGTAGACCAAGCCAAGAAAAATGCCGTTCGCGATGTAATTTTCAACGGAATCAGCGAAGGAAAACAAGAGTGTAACGTTAGACCTTTGATTTTCGAAGTAAACGCACGTGATAAATATGAAGACTATTTTAATAAGTTTTTCACTGACGGCGGCGAATACAAAAATTTCATTTCTCTAAGAGACGAAAGAATTTTTGATAAAATAAGCCGCGACAGAAAAAAAGCACGTGAAAGCGTAACCCACGGATTAATTGTCCGTGTATTGCGTAACGAACTAAAAGAAAAGCTTATAGCTGATGGAATCATCAAAAAATAATACGAAAAACAAAACAATGAGAAAAAGCTTAAATATAATTGCACTTGCCCTACTTATGGCAGGTTCTGTCTTCGGACAGGCAAAAAAACCAACCATCATGGTTGTGCCAAGCGACGTTTGGTGCAACAAAAATGGTTACATGATGGAATTTGATAATCAGGGAACCAAAGAAAAAATTCCTGATTATAAAAAAGCATTCCAGGAAAATTCTGATCTATTGCTAGTAATCAGTAAGATCAACGGATTGATGGCTGACCGCGGATTTCCGTTAAAAAACATGGAATCCGTAATCAAAACCCTTGCGTCTGAAAGCGCAGAAAATGCCATGCTAAGTTCTAAAAGCGGAGCCGGAATCGCAGAAAACCCTGTAGACAAATTAAAGAAAACGGCAAAAGCCGATATCATCATGCAATTGACGTGGACATTGAATACGACCGGCCCAAAAAAATCGGTAACTTTCAACCTTCAGGGACTTGATGCTTATACCGACAAACAAATCGCAACCGCCACGGGAACAGGAGCTCCTTCCTTTTCTGTAGAATTGCCTGTTTTATTGGAAGAAGCCGTTTTAGCGCATATTGATAATTTCAATTCCTCGCTTCAGGCTCATTTTGACGATATGTTTGCCAACGGGCGTGAAATCCTCGTAAGAATCAAAAAATTTGACTCTTGGTCAGGTGACCTTGAACAGGAATACGGAGATAAAGAATTAAAAGACGTTATCGAAGACTGGGTTTCGGCAAATACCGTAAAAGGCCGTTTCAGCACAACAGATGCTACTGAAAATGCAATGCTTTTCGAACAGGTCCGCATCCCATTGTATGACGCTGGCGGAAAAGCAACCGATGCCAGAAACTGGTTAAAAGGGCTACAAAACATGCTAAAAGCCGCACCTTACAATATTCCGAATAAACTTATGATGAAAGGTTTAGGCCAGGCTGTAATCGTTTTAGGCGAGAAATAATTAAAAAAAGAACCATGAAAAAAGTTATCAATAAAACTATCTTATGCGCTTTGGCTTTCGGAATGTCCGTTACAGCTTTTGCCCAGGGAAAAAGTGATGCGGGAAGAATTTCACTGACTCCATACATTGCGCCACAGGTTGAAAAAATCACCGAAAGTTCAACCTCAATATTAACCAACAAACTAAACCAGGTTGTTAATGCAAATGGTTTAGCCGGAAGCGGTTTTTCAAGATTTATCATTACGGCAAATCTCAATGTGCTTTCAAAAGATGTTATCGCGGGCGCACCGCCAACTTTTGCATATACTTTTGATGTAACACTTTACATTGGCGATGGCCTTGACGGCAACAAGTTCGCAAGCCATAACCTGACTTTAAAAGGTGTTGGAATAAACGAAAACAAAGCGATGATCGACGCTTTTAAAGGAATCAGGCCAAATGATCCCGGAGTTCAGGCTTTTGTAACTACAGGAAAAAACAAAATTGTAGAATTCTACAACACTCGCTGTGAGCAGATTCTGAAAGAAGCAAAATTGCTTGAAGCGCAAAACCGTTTTGATGAAGCTATCTTTAAATTAACCGCTGTTCCGGATGCAAGTTTAGAATGCTACAACAAAGCAATCGAAGCTTTGGTTCCTCTTTACAGGAAATATATCGATCGTGACTGTAAAATCAAATTGCAGGAAGCTACAGCAATATGGAATGCAAATCAAACCGTTGATGCGGCAAACAGCGTAGGCGAAATCATCATGCAGATTGATCCACAGGCAGCTTGTTACGCTGAAGTAAAAGCATTTTCTGATAAAGTTGCAAAACGTGTCCTCGAGCTTGACAGCAGAGAATGGAAATACAAAGTTGATTCGGAAATCGGCTTAAAAAGAGACCTTATCCAGGCTTATCGTGATGTAGGCGTTGCTTACGGGAACGGACAACCAAAAACCGTGGTTTACAATACGCGCGGTTGGTGGTAAAAAACAAAACAAAACACCAAAAAACCTCAATTCTCACGGATTGAGGTTTTTTATTTTTCCGAATCTCAAAAAAAACTAAATTTGAAAAAAACTGATCCATGTTTCGGAATAATAAAGAAATCGTATTCATTATTCTCGCGGGCATTTTTATTACAAATGCAATCGTAGCGGAACTTATCGGTGGGAAACTGATCCAGATCGGGCCGTTTGTAATGAGTATGGGAATCATTCCCTGGCCGCTAGTTTTTATTACAACCGACCTCATTAATGAATATTTCGGGCGCGACGGTGTACGAAAACTTTCATTTATAACCGCAGGATTGATCGCTTATTCATTCCTTATCTTACTTTTTTCAATAAATATTCCGGCCGCCAACGGAATCAGCCCGGTTAACGACGAACAGTTTTCCGCAGTTTTCGGACAAAGCATGTGGATTATCGTTGGAAGCATCACTGCATTCCTCATTTCACAATTAATCGATGCAAGCCTGTTTTGGTATTTCAAGAAAAAAACCGGTGAAAGCAAAATCTGGCTCAGGGCAACCGGTTCAACAATAATTTCTCAACTGTTCGATTCATTTATCGTTTTGGGAATTGCGTTTTGGCTTCCCGGAAAAATCGATTCCGAAACCTTTTTATCTTCAGCATTAACAGGTTATACATTTAAATTGTGTACGGCAATTTTGCTGACGCCATTCATTTATCTCGGACATTATTGGATTAAAAAATATTTATCAGAAGAAAACCATGCAGGAAAAAATCAGATGTAAATGGTGTGTCGGCGACGCACTTTACGAAAAATACCACGATGAAGAATGGGGCGTTCCCGTTTATGACGATGCAAAATTATTTGAATTCCTGATTCTGGAAACTTTTCAGGCCGGTTTGAGCTGGATAACTATTCTGCGGAAGCGTGAAAATTTCAGGAAAGCTTTTGACGACTTCAATTATAAGAAAATTGCAAAATATAACGAAGACAAAATCCAGGAACTGCTTTTAGATCCCGGAATAATCCGCAACCAACTGAAAGTCCGGTCAGCGGTTACCAACGCAATCGCTTTTATGGAAATCCAAAAGGAATTTGGAAGTTTCTCAAACTACATTTGGGGATTCGTAAACTATAAACCTATCATTAATCGTTTACACAATTTGTCGCAAGCCCAAGCCACAACATCAATATCGGATGCTTTGAGCAAGGATTTAAAAAAACGCGGGTTCAAATTTGTGGGATCGACAGTTATGTATGCGCATATGCAGGCAACCGGAATGGTAGATGACCATGTGGATGATTGCTGGAGAAAAAGCAAAACTTAACCGTTTAGGATTTTCATAAACTCATCACGGGAAATTTCCCTTGCTCCCAAACTTTCCAGGTGCGGATTGTAAATCTGGCAATCGAGCAGCTTATAATTTTCTTCTTTAAGACGGCTTGCAAGGTAAATGAACGCGATTTTTGAGGCATTTGAAACTTTCGAGAACATGCTTTCCCCGCAAAATGTATGTTTGAGGTCAACGCCATAAAGCCCGCCAACAAGTTCATCGTTTTGCCAAACCTCGACTGATTTTGCAAATCCGAGTGTATTTAAATTACAATACGCTTCGATCATTTCATCACTGATCCAGGTTCCGTTTTGCCCGTTGCGTTTTATTTTTTGGCAATTTGAAATAACTTCACGAAAATTTTGGTTGAATGTAATTTTGAAAACATTCCGGTTTAAAATATTCCGCATGCTTTTTGAAACAACCAATTCATCCGGGAATAAAACCATTCTCGTGTTTGGCGCCCACCATAAAATCGGATCATTATCATCAAACCACGGAAATATCCCGCTGTGGTAGGCAAGCATCAGGCGTTCGGCTGACAAATCACCACCAACAGCAAGAAAGCCGTGGCGATCGGCAGAAGTTACTGGCGGAAAGTATAAATCTTCAGTAAGAAAATGCATGTCAAAAAAAATCCCGGCATTTGAGCCAGGATTGAAATTTTAATTTTTTTAGAATGGCAAATCGTCGTGATCTTCTTCTTTAAAATCAGAAGCCGGCTCAAAAGCCTGTGCTGGCTGAACCGGAACTTGCGGCTGCATTGGAGCTTCCGCACCAACTCTCTCGATCCTCCAACCTTGAATACTGTTGAAATACTTGGTTTCTCCTTGTGGATTCACCCATTCGCGCCCTCTTAAATTGATAGAAACTTTCACAGATTCTCCTGGCTTGTAATTGTTAAGCAAATCGCATTTGTCCTGTGTAAATTCGATCATGATGTGTTGCGGATATTGCTCATCCGTTGTCACGACCAATTCTCTCTTTCTAAATGCTGCGCTAACTTGCTGTTCGGCATTGATAACTTTAATTTTTCCTGTAACTTCCATCGTCGTATGTTTATAATATTAAATTCGTTTTGCTAAAAGCACTTTCCACGCTGAAAGCACTTCTTCTTTTTCCAGATATTCCTTGGCCTTGAGGTGTATTTTCTGTTCATCATCAGCACTGATAACGCCTTTTACCGAAATATTCTGATTTACAAATATATCAATTTCTTCGGTTGTTGGCAATGATTCTATGTTTCCTAACATTCCTAAATCATTTCCGTTGAAAACAGTGCTCTCTTTGATGAAATCCGGAATTTGGTCTACGCCGATCCCTAAAGTCGTGAGCGGTTTCGGAACTTCAAAAAGCCCGTTGTTCGCTCGTGAATACCAATTACCGCCCATTCTTGAAACCAAATCGATTTTGCGCTGGTCGATGTTTTGGTTTTCATCTAAAATATTTTCATTAATATGGATTTTGAGTACTTCGCAAATGATTAAATTTCCTGCGCCGCCGCCATTTCCGAGACTGATAATTTCATTTACTTTACATTCAAACTGAACCGGGCTTTCGGCAACACGGTACGGTTTTACAATATCGGAAGGAATTTGTGTAAGCCCTGATTTTAAAAACTCATTTACACCATCAGGATATTCGGTACTTGAAAGCGATGCCTGTTGTACGATATCGAAATTTACAACGTTTATTACAACTTCGCGTGTCGCATCTGCGTTTATCAACGTATGTTTTACAGTATTGTCACGAACACGGCGCGCGGGTGAAAAAATCAAAACCGGCGGATTTGAGCTGAATACGTTGAAAAAACTGAATGGTGAAAGATTTGGGATTCCGTTTGTGTCGATCGTGCTTGCAAAAGCTATTGGCCTTGGCCCGACGGCGCTTTGGAGGTAACCTTGCAGTTTTAACGGCGTAAGGTCTTTTGGTTCTATACTGAGCATGGATTTTATTTTTTACAAAAGTAGGAAAATAGGATGGATTCGGGTTGATTTTGAAACCGGTTTTAGCCCCGATAGAAGTGGAAATCCTGTTGTGCTTTTCTTTAAAGCGCAACAGATTGTAACGGATAGCGGGAATTGCTCCTGAAAAAAATTAGTATATTTATCACATAAATTGACTTTATGGATTTTTCGGAAAGACGGAATTTTACACGCTGGATAATTATAGTCACTTCTTTTGCAATTGTTTTGCTGATTTTGGGCAATACCTATTCACTTTTCCAGATTTTCAAGAATGAGGAACGGATTAAATTGGAAAACTGGTACCTGGCCCAGCAAAAAATCAATTCTATTGATCCGAATGACATTGATGCCGATTTGGAACTGCCGTTTGCACTGATGCAGAACCCGCCGAGCATTCCGATTGTTTTAGCACTCAATGACTCGATTATCAACACAAACGGAATTGAAGAAACCGTTTTGAAAGACAAGCGGAAACTCAGGGATTATATCGAAAAACTGAGGTCTCAAAACGATCCGATCATTACTAAAATTTCGAATGAGCAAACGCAATACCTGTATTATGGAAACTCATCGCTTTTGAACAAGCTTAAGTATTATCCGATGGCTTTGCTGCTGATCATTTTGCTTTTTGCGACCGTGGTTTATAATTTTTACAAAAGCACGAAACTGGCAACACAAAACAAGCTTTGGGCCGGAATGGCAAAAGAAACCGCACATCAAATTGGAACGCCGCTGTCGTCATTGCTTGGCTGGCTCGAAATCATGAAAGCCGATAATGTTGATGGAACAACAGTTACCGAAATTGAAAAAGACGTTGTTCGATTACAAACAATTGCTGATCGTTTTTCTAAAATTGGATCAGAACCAATCCTGGAAAATCTTGACATTATTGCCGAAACCGAAAAATCGTTCGAATATTTAAAATCACGCTTTTCTAAGCAAGTTGAATTTTCATTTACAGCGCCACATTATCCCATTCCGATTATGATCAACCAGGCTTTGCATAGCTGGACAATTGAAAATTTGGTTAAGAATGCTATTGATGCGATGAAAGGAAAAGGTAACCTTGATGTTGCCATTATTGACGGCGATAAATTTGTGCGGATTTTTGTTTCGGATACGGGAAAAGGAATTCCGAAGAAACAATTCCAACAGGTTTTCGAACCCGGTTTTACGACAAAAAAACGTGGCTGGGGTTTGGGACTTTCGCTAACGAAAAGGATTGTTGAGGAATACCACAAAGGGAAAATAAAAGTTACGCATTCTGAGATTGGCAAGGGAACGACGATGCAGGTAACTTTCAGGAAAGCATAAAAAAAAGGAAGCGTTGGCTTCCTTTTGGTTTATAGATTCGCGGCAATTGCTTTTGCCAACGCTTCAAATTCTTCTTTTTCAAGTTTTGCTTTATTCTGGAAACGCATTTCGTCCATTTCGTTCAACGGAATAAGATGTACGTGCGTATGCGGAACTTCAAGGCCTATTACGGCAACTCCAACGCGTTTACACGGAACTGTTTTTTCCAGAGCGATTGCAACTTTTCTGGAAAACTTCATCAATCCGAGATACAATTCTTCATCCATATCGAAGATCTTGTTGATTTCCTGTTTCGGAATGCACAAAGTATGTCCTTTTGCATTTGGATTTACATCTAAAAATGCAAGATAATTTTCGTCTTCGGCAACTTTATAAGCAGGAATTTCTCCGTTGATTATTCTGGTAAAAATACTTGACATGGTTAATCTCTTGTGATTTCTAAAATTTCAAATTTCAATATGCCGTTCGGAACCGTGATTTCGGCAATTTCACCGACTGATTTTCCCAACAATCCTTTACCGATCGGCGAGGTTACTGATATTTTGCCAGACTTCAGGTCGGCTTCGCTTTCAGCAACCAATGTATATTTCAGTTCCATTCCGTTTGCCTGGTTTTTGATTTTCACATTTGATAAAACCAATACTTTGGAAACGTCCAGCTGCGATTCGTCGATAAGCCTTGCATTGGCATAAACGTCTTCCAGTTTTGAAATACGCATTTCCAAAAGCCCTTGCGCTTCTTTAGCCGCATCATATTCGGCATTCTCAGACAAATCGCCTTTGTCTCTTGCGTCTGCTATATCCTGTGAGGCTTTTGGGCGCATCACGTTTTTTAAATGATCAAGTTCTTCCCTTAGTTTTTTTAACCCTTCTGCTGTGTAATAAGATACTGCGCTCATAATTTCATCGTTTATATAAAATAGAAAAAATCCCATCGGGACGGGATTTCTTTCCACAAAGATAGTATATTTATTTTCGGTCTATAATTATATGTTAATCATATAGAATCCAAAGTTAATTAAATTAAATTTGTTTCGACAATTATCCTATGAAATTTTTAACCATGAAGAGATTCGTTTTTGCATTTCTGATTTTCGGTTTGCTGCTGGCTTGTTCTGGAAACGACACGCGATATAGAAACCCATTTTTACCGAATTACAATTTTTCGATGTCGGTAAACCTGAACCTTCCACTTTACAGCAATCTGGCTTCACCTATATTTCCGATGAAACTGACCGATCCTTCAACCGGGACTGAAATCATCGCAATGAAAATTTCAGATACCGACTACCGTGCGTGGGATTCATCGTGCCCGAACCAATATCCGGCTGCTTGTTCCCGGATGGAAATTAACGGCGTAAATGCAAAATGCTCCTGCGAAGATTATGAATACAGCATTTTTAACGGTGTTGGCGACGGTGAATATACCATGCGGCCGTATCGTGTTGAAGTCATCGATCCTAAACTGATCCGCATTTATAATTAAAAACAAACCCTGACATTGCTATCAGGGTTTGTTTTTTTTAGAATTTAATTGTCATTCCGGCGAGGAAATTGATTCCGGCCTGCGGAAAATAATAAACATATCCGCCGCCATAATCAGCACCATTTGCAACAATATCCTCATCGAAAATATTATTGATTAACGCTGAAAAAGCAATCGATTTAAAAACCTTTTTCATTGGAAATTCATAACTCACGTTGAAATCAGTTTGTGTATAACTATTCAGTTTTGATGCCGGATCATCAATATTCGACATGTATTGCTCATCAACAAATTTCGTAAGCAAACTCATCTGGAAGTTTTTGGAAGGCATAAACGTGATTACGTTCCCCAAAATAATGTCAGGCGAGAAAGCAATATTGGTATTCCCCAAATTTTGAACTCCGCTTCCGTTATCAATGAGATAATCCACATTTTTGTTGTCGCTTACGGTGATATTCGGGCGCAAATTCCATTTTTCTAAAAGCTGGAAACTTGCATCGGCTTCGATTCCTAAGCGGTAGCTTTTCCCAACATTCGTCCGTATCGGATTTCCAACATCATCCAAAGCACCTGTCAAAACCAGCTGGTCTTTGTAAAGCATATAATATCCGTTGATGTTCAGCTTTGTTTTTGCATCGGCAAAACGCCAGCCCAATTCAAAATCGTTGAGCTTTTCAGGGCGTACGTTTCCGCCTTCATAATCCGAACGGTTTGGTTCGCGGTGCGCTTTTGCATACGAAAAATAGAAACTGTTCTTATCATTCAAAACAAATGACAATCCGGCTTTTGGGTTGAAAAAATCAAACGAATCATCAACCAAAGTTGCCTGAACGCCATTCGCTTCATAGTTCACGTTACGGTATTGCAAATCTCCGAAAAGGCTGAATTTCGGGGTAATTTGATAATTTGCTTTTGCAAAAATATTCCCGTCGGTTTTTACAGCATAATCATCATAATATTTATCGCCCAATTCGCTTTGTGAAGCAAAACGTGCCCAGATGACTTTTCCAAAATGGTCTCCTGCATATTTATTCCAGCCGCCGCCAATAATCACATCCATTTTTTCTTTTTTGTAATTGATGGAAAACGTTGAACCGTAAAAATCATTGTCGAGCCATTTTTGGCGAACTAAATCGGTTGATGTTTCCGTTCCGACAGGAATCAGCCCGTAATCTTCAAAAGACTCATCAGCTTTGTAGTTTTCATAATAACCTTTACCTTTTGTGTAATGCAAGGCGAATGTGCTGCTCCAGTTTTCCGACCATTTTTCGTTCCAATGCAATTGGTAATGGTCTTGTTGGTAATTATCGGTTTCATTGCCGTAAAAACGTGTTTGCCCAAATTCGTCTGTAAACATTCCCGCCGGATTGAATGTGCGGTTTTGCCGTAAAGTTTGTGCATCGATTCCGTTCCAGGATTGATATGTTCTTTCAGTTCCGCCAAAGGCAAGCGCTTTTATCAAAGTTGTTTTACCGACATACGTTCCTTGTAAAAAATACGATTTCAGATCCGATTCGGCGCGATCGATATAACCGTCAGAATGCAGGTTTGACAATCTTCCGGCTAGTTCGAAATGGTCGTTCAGCAAACCGGTACTGAATTTTACCGTGTGCTTTCGCGTATTGAAGCTTCCGAAGGAATTTGAAATTTCACCATTTGCCGTTTGCGCATATTTGTCGGTCAGCAAATTCAGGCTGGCACCAAAAGCACCCGAGCCGTTTGTTGAAGTCCCGACACCGCGTTGCAATTGCATGCTTTCGACCGACGAAGCGAAATCGGGCATATTCACCCAAAAAGGCCCATGGCTTTCGGAATCATTATACGGAACACCGTTAATTGTAATGTTAACCCG
>CAZSDN010000078.1:0-4799 GCA_964605595.1 uncultured Flavobacterium sp.
ATAGAAAAGCTATGTTGGCTAATATGGCTTGCTCTCTTATCGAGCACAAACGTATTAACACGACTGTTGCTAAAGCAAAAGCGTTGAAACAATTCGTTGAGCCGCTTATTACAAAGTCAAAAGAAGATACAACTCACAACCGTCGTATCGTTTTCGCTTACCTTAGAAGCAAATATGCAGTAACGGATCTTTTCCGCGATGTAGCAGCTAAAGTTGGTGATCGTCCGGGTGGTTACACACGTATCATCAAAGTTGGAAACCGTCTTGGAGATAACGCTGATATGGCGATGATCGAACTGGTAGATTTCAACGAATTATACAACGGTGGTAAAAAAGAAGAGAAAAAAGCTAAAAGCCGTCGTGGTGGTAAAGCTAAAAAAGCTTCTGAACCAACAGTTGAAGCAGCTCCTGAAGCGAAAGCACCAGAAGTTCCGGCAGCAGAGGAATCAACCGAAGAAAAAGCTGCTGAATAATGATTCGCAACTTTCAATAAAAATCAAGGATGAACTTTTCAAAAAGTTTGTCCTTTTTTTTTATACTTTTTTCAGGAGCAATTTCCCGCTGTCCGTTTCAATCTTTTTTGTTTTTGTCATGCAGGGCGCAGTCGAGGGGCATTCTTTCAAAAACAAAAAAGGATTTCCACTTCCATCGGGGCTAGGCGCTTTACAAAAGGGAAGTTTGCGTTCCTTGCGAAAAACCTTTGCGAACCGTGCGTTAAAAAACTAAATTTGCAACCACAACAAAAATCTAACTACTCACATCTCACTACTCATATCTAATATGAAATACACAACACGACAATCAGCCATTCTTCTCCTTTCCGACGGAACCATCTTTCACGGTAAATCTATCGGGATTTCAGGAAAAACTTTCGGTGAACTTTGCTTCAATACAGGAATGACCGGCTATCAGGAAATCTTCACTGACCCATCCTATTTCGGCCAGATCATGGTCACCACCAATCCGCATATCGGAAACTACGGAGTAAATAGTAACGAGACAGAATCTGACAGCATAAAAATTGCCGGATTGGTTTGCAAAAATTTCTCATTCAATTATTCCCGTGTCGACGCTTCAGGAAGTTTAGAAGAGTATTTCCAAAAACAAAACCTGATCTGCATTTCTGATGTCGATACGCGAGCTTTAACTGCTTACATCCGTGACAACGGAGCAAAAAATGCCGTAATCTGTACAGACGGAACTTCAATCGAAGAACTAAAAAAGGAGCTTGCAAATATTCCCGACATGAAAGGTCTGGAATTAGCTTCAACAGTTTCAACAAAAGAACCTTATTTCTACGGAAGTGCAAACGCTACATACAAAATCGCCGCGCTCGACCTCGGAATCAAAGAAAATATCCTGCGTAATTTCGCCAAGCGCGATTGTTACATTAAAGTATTTCCTTACGATGCAACTTTTGCCCAGCTTTCAGAATTTAATCCTGATGGTTATTTCCTGTCAAATGGTCCCGGCGATCCAGAACCGTTAACCGGAGTAATCGAAGTTGCGAAAGAAATCTTGGCAAACGACAAACCACTTTTCGGAATTTGTTTGGGTCATCAGTTGATCGGATTGGCAAACGGAGTTTCAACTTTCAAAATGTTCGGTGGTCACCGCGGAATAAACCATCCCGTGAAAAACCTACTTACCGGAAAAGGTGAAATCACTTCTCAGAATCATGGCTTCGCAGTAAACCGTGAGGAAGTGGAAGCACATCCGGATCTTGAAATCACCCACATCCACATCAATGATAATACAGTTGCAGGAATGCGAATGAAGTCGAAGAACTGTTTTTCTGTGCAATACCATCCTGAGGCAAGCCCGGGACCGCATGATTCAAGTTATCTTTTTGATGAATTTGTTGAAAGAATGAAATAAAATAAAAGCCTGTTTATTGCAAACAGGCTTTTTTATTGGGTCTCATAAATAAATTATAAAATTATTTTATTCTGATCTGCGCTGAGTATCTTCACGGCAAAAAAATAATTTATGCGGTATTTTTACTTTGTATTTTCTTTATTAATCGGGATTAGCACAAGTGCGCAATCTATTTCCGAAACTGAAAAATTTACAGAAATCGGTTTAGTTTGGGGCTTGATGAAATACCATCATCCTGAAGTCAGCAAAGGAGCATACGATTGGAATGCAGTCTTCATCGATTGGTGCGAAAAAGCCGAAACAATTTCCGATAAACAGGATCTGGATTCATTTTTATTGTCGGCTATCAAAACATACGATTCTAAAAAAACAGTCTATAATGAGGTATCGCAACCGAATGCGAATAAAAAAGTCTTCCTCAAGAATTATGATTACAATTGGATAAAGTCAATGAATTTTGACACTGAACTTACATCATTTCTGGAGAAGCTGGAACACAATAACAATATAGGAGATTATTACGCCAGCGTAGGTTCTTCGAATCAGTTAAGTTTTAAAAACGAAAAAAAGCTTCCGGGTTTTGATGTAAAGTTTAAATCCCATCGTTTATTGGTCTTGTTCAGCTATTGGAATGTCATTCAATATTGGTATGTAAACAAATTTCTTACCGCTGAAAAATGGTCAAATGTACCGTATCAGTTAACAGAAACATTTATCAAAGCTGATACGGATTATAAAATGGAGTTAGCCAAAAGCAATTTGTTTAATAAATTGGGTGACTCACATTCTATACGTTTTCCGGCAATATTCGAGTCACTCAAGTTTCCGAATTTCCGCACCAAAATAGTTAATGATACGCTCGAAGTCGTTAGAATTGTCAACCAAGAACAGGCAACTAACGAAAAGATCAATTTAGGGGATAAGATTGTATCGATACAAAGTAAGAGCGTAAAAGAGTATCTCGCTGAAACGATTGCGCCATTATTTCCTGCTCAAGGATCGTATTATCATAATATGGTTGAAGATTATTTTGCATTGTCAAGCACGTCAGATTCGTTAGTTATAGGTGTTATTTCTAAAGATAAAATGATAGAAACAGTTATTCGTTTAAGCAAAGAATCCAAGCCTGATAATCCTTCAAAGCTTGAGAAAAGTGTCGACACAAGGCCATTCTATTTTTTACAACCGGATATTGGTTACATCAATTTGCTAGAAATAAGCAAAAAAGATTTAGCAAAAGCTTTCGAGGATATGAAAACTACAAAAGGAATCGTAATCGATTTACGCAATTATCCCAAATTTATTTCAGATCAAGATCTTGCTAGGTTTCTGTATCCGGAAAGAAAGACGTTTTTAGAACCATTATTTCCATTGCCAAAAACTCCTTCTGTCGGACATTATGAAACGAAATCAATGGTGTCAAAAATCATCGATCCGTTTAAAGCAGGAAAAGTCAATAAAGATTTCTATAAAGGTAAAATCATATTGTTTGTCAACCGCAGAACAATTAGTAAAGCAGAGTTCATCGGAATGGCGATTCAGCAAGCACCAAATTGTATCACAATTGGCAAAAGAACGGCAGGAGCGGTTATGAATGTGGTTTCATATGTTTTTCCCGATGGAATAGAAACAATCTTTACCGGATCATGCGCATTCTATCCTGACGGAATGGCTGTTCAAAAAAACGGTTTAAAGATCGATGAGTATGTGGGTGATAATTACTTTATGGAAGACGATTCCTATATAAAGGCAGCACTAAATCGTTTGCGTTTATAACTTTATAAAGTTGTACTTTTGTAGTCACAGATAATTTTATAATTTCGAAAAAAATAGACATAAACAATAACAAATAAGCAAAAACATGAGCATTATTATCAAAGTTCACGCAAGGCAAATTTTTGATTCCCGTGGGAATCCAACCATTGAAGTAGACGTCGTTACAGAAACAGGAATTCTTGGCCGCGCTGCAGTTCCATCGGGAGCTTCAACAGGTGAACACGAAGCGGTAGAGTTACGCGACGGCGGAAAAACTTTCATGGGAAAAGGTGTCCTTAAAGCGGTTGAAAATGTAAATACAAGAATCGCCGAAGAACTTTTGGGTGTTTCTGTTTTCGAACAAAACCTGATTGATCAAAAAATGATCGAATTAGACGGAACTCCAAATAAGTCGAACCTTGGTGCTAATGCAATACTTGGTGTTTCATTGGCTGCTGCAAAAGCTGCTGCTAATGAACTTGGGTTGCCTTTATACAGATACATCGGTGGCGTTTCTGCCAATACGCTTCCGGTTCCAATGATGAATATCATCAACGGTGGCTCGCACTCTGATGCGCCTATCGCGTTCCAGGAATTTATGATTATGCCGGTCAAAGCAACTTCTTTTACACATGCGTTACAAGTTGGAACTGAGATTTTCCATCATTTGAAGAAAGTATTACACGATCGCGGACTTTCAACAGCGGTTGGTGATGAAGGTGGTTTTGCTCCGAACCTGGCTGGCGGAACTGAAGATGCTTTGGATACAATTAAAAAAGCAGTTGAAAACGCAGGTTATAAATTTGGTGATGAAGTGATGGTTGCGCTTGATTGCGCTGCTTCAGAATTTTATGTAAACGGAAAATACGATTATTCAAAGTTTGAAGGAGCCGGAGGAAAAATCCGTACTTCTGAAGAGCAAGCAGATTATCTTGCGGAATTGGCTGCAAAATATCCGATCATTTCTATAGAAGACGGAATGTATGAAGACGACTGGAACGGATGGAAATACCTTACCGATAAAGTTGGACACAAAGTTCAGTTAGTTGGCGATGATTTATTCGTAACCAATGTGGAGCGTCTTTCAACAGGAATCGAAAAAGGAATTGCAAACTCAATTCTTGTAAAAGTAAACCAAATTGGAACTTTGACCGAAACCATTGCAG
>CAZSDN010000078.1:4809-13370 GCA_964605595.1 uncultured Flavobacterium sp.
GTTCAGGAGAAACCGAAGACAATACAATCGCTGATTTAGCAGTTGCATTAAACTGCGGACAAATCAAAACGGGTTCTGCTTCGCGTTCAGACCGTATGGCAAAATACAATCAATTGCTTCGTATTGAAGAAGAATTGGGTGATACAGCCTACTTTCCGGCGATGAAAGCATTCAAAATAAAGTAATAGATTTACGAATAATTTAAAAGGCAGATTTTTTATCTGCCTTTTTTCATTTCTATGACTATTCAATAGAAAATTCGTTATTACGATCTTAAAGTTTGGGCTAATGAAACAGATGTTTTGTTAGCCAATTTTTTCTTCAAATTCTCAGTCAAAACCATCAAATTCTCATTCACTGAATTTTGAAACAAGCTAAATGTTATTTTTGTTTCTCAATCTTTGTTGTATGAAATTTAAAATACTGCTATTCATTATATTGTTGTCAACTTTTGGCTATCCACAAGGCAAAAAGATTGATAGTTTGATTTTGGCGTTGAGCAAATCGAAAAATGATATTGACAAAGTAAAAACCTTGAATGCATTGTCTGATGAATACAAAACTTCCAATCCGGTAAAAATGTCTGACTATGCAATTCAGGCATTGGAATTGTCTCAAAAAATTAAATTCACAGTTGAAGAAGCCAATGCAAATCTTAATCTGGGAAATGCCAATATCATTTTAGGGAACTATCCAAAAGCATTACGCCATTTTGCCGATGCGCAGCAGATTTTTGAAAATGAAATTGCTTCTGGCATTAAGACGGATGAAATCAGAAAAGGACTTGCAAAAGCCTACGGAAGCATCGGAATCGTATTTTCTGAACAAAGCAATTATGCCAAAGCCTTGCAGTTTCATTTAAAGGCGGTCCGAATGTATGAACAATTGAAAGATACTGAAAAAACGGCACGGATTTATAACAATATTGGTATCGTATATCAGGCGCAACACAATTATTTTAAAGCACTCGATTATTTTATCAGAGCTCAAAAAATACAAGAAAAGACAAATGACAAAAACATCGGAATCACACTTACCAACATCGGAAATTCATATCGAAACCAGAAAAATTACCCTAAAGCATCCGAATATTACGCGAAAGCAAAAATAGCACTTGAAAGATTTCCAAATCCAAGAGCACTCGGCGAATTGTACAATAATTTCGGGCTTCAGCTAAAAGCGTCGAATCAATCTGAAGAAGCCATTCAAAACTGGAAACTTGCAATTGTGGCTTTTGAAAGTATCGATGATAAGTTTGGCGTTGCCGATACCTACATTTATTTAGGTGAGCTGCTTTTTGAACAGGGAAAATTCACCGATGCGCTAACATCTGCCAATAAAGCCTTGAGTTTGGCACGACAGTTAAACATCCCCGAACAAATTGCATTATCAGAGAAATTGCTTTCAGAAATTTATCAAAAGCAAAACGACAGCCAAAACGCGCTATTGCATTACAAATTATATAGTATTGCCAAAGACAGCCTGAGCAATCATGAAAATATCCGCAAAAGTGTTCAGGCAGAAATGAATTTCGATTTTGAAAAACGCGAAGCCTTGCAAAAGAAAGAAATCGAAAAGAAGGAATTGATTTTTGCCGAACAAAGCAAGCGCCATGCGATGCAAACTTTCTTTATCGTACTTTTTGTTTTGCTTTTGGTCGGAATTGGTTTCTTGATTTACAACCGAATCCAACTAAAGAAAACACTGACTTTACAAAAAGAGCTCGCCGAATACGAACAGAAAGCTCTGCATTTACAAATGAATCCGCATTTTGTGTTTAATTGCCTGGGTTCGATTTCGAGTTTTATCGTACAGAACGGAACGGATTCAGCCATTAAATATTTATCGAAATTTTCAAAATTAATGCGCCTAACACTTGAATATTCTAAAGAATCACTGATTCCGATTGATAAGGAAATTGAAAGTTTGCAGAATTACCTCGAATTGGAACAACTCCGGTTCAACCAGAAATTCAATTTTAACATTCAAAAAAGCCCGGAAATTGAAGACGACATGGCCATTCCTCCGTTGTTACTTCAGCCATTTGTTGAAAATGCAATTATTCACGGATTGATTCCGAAGAAAGAAAACGGCCAGATTGATGTTTCATTTTCAATAGAAAACCAAAACCTGATTTGTATGATCACTGATAACGGGATTGGTTTCAATAAATCGCAGAAATTAAAAGAGAATCTGGTTAGCGTTCACAAATCGATGGCGCTCGACATTACAAAGAAACGTTTGGAAATGATGGAATCGGTTACCGCAAAGGCTTCACATGTTTCAATTAGCGAACTCAAAGATGTGAGCGGAAATGTGACCGGAACAAAAGTTATCCTGAATCTGCCAATTCAATACTCAAAAAACTAAACATGATTACAGCAATACTTATAGACGACGACGCGAATTTAAGAAACGGAATGAAAAGCTTCCTGGCGCGATATGCTCCCGAGATTTCAATAATTGGTGAAGCCGATAGCGTAGAAAGTGGCGTGGAAACCATGCAGAAATTAAATCCGCAGGTTGTTTTTTTGGATATCCAGCTTGGTGACGGAACCGGATTTGATATTTTAGAACAGCTTGCCGCAAAAGTCGGAAAAGTAACTTCGAATATCGTTTTTATTACGGCGCATGAGCAATATGCAATAAAGGCTTTCCGCTTTAGCGCACTCGATTTTTTGCTGAAACCTGTCGATCCGGAAGAGTTACAGAAAGTTGTAGAAAAACTAAAAAAAGTTCTGGATAAAAATGACAATTACGCCCACATCGATTTATTGTTGGAAAACATCCGAAAGAAAGTCGATAATTTTAAAAGGATTGCACTGTCAACTTCAGACGGAATCCATCTTTTTGAGATAAGCGATATCATACGTTGTGAAAGTGAAGATAATTATACGAAGTTCTACATCAAAAACAACAAACCGGTCTTGATTTCAAAAACCCTAAAGGAGTATGAGGATTTGCTTACCGAGCATGGTTTTGAACGAATCCATCAGTCGCATCTGATAAATCTGTCGTATCTGAAATCATATATCAAGAAAGATGGCGGATATGTAATCATGGCCGATAACAGCAATTTGCCAATTTCACAGCGAAAAAAGGAACGTTTGCAGGAACTTTTGAAAACAATTTAACGAATTCTAAATCAAAACAACCAAATACTCAATTGCTCAAAATAGATTGATTTTACCGATTTATTTTAGCTGAGAAATTAAAAATATAAGCATTATGAAAAAGATTTACTTATTATTGTTATTGCTGACAGGATTAGCAAATGCGCAGATTGTAGTTATCCCGGACCCGGTATTTAAAAATGCACTTTTAGGATTGCAAATCGATACAAATATGGATGGGGAAATCCAGGTTTCTGAAGCTGAAGCCGTAACAGTTATCGGATTTACGCCCCCGCCTCAGGGAATTACCGATTTAACCGGTATCCAGGCCTTTGTTAATCTTGAAGAACTTTACATTTCATCACAATTACTGACCAGTTTGGATGTGAGCGGGCTTAGCCATTTGACTTATCTTGATTGCCAGTCAAACCAGCTTCAGAGTTTGAATGTTTCAGGAACTAACCTTACGAATTTATATTGTGGCGATAACCAATTGACATCTTTGGACTTATCGGGTTTGACGACTTTAAACGACTTATATTGCTATAATAACTTATTGTCAGTTTTAAATCTTAACGGATTATCTGGACTCGAACGTGTTTTGTGTGAAGATAACCAGCTTACATCATTGATCGTGGATGATGTTCCGCTTTTGCAAACGATTTCCTGTGGCAGAAACCAGCTTGCCTCGCTCAACATGCAAAACCTTCCGTTGTTGAGGATATTGAATTGTACCGGCAATCTTTTTACAACATTGGATATAAGTCATAATCCGAATATATGTTTATTTGAATGTGGGAATAATCTTAATCTAATTTCGGTTAATATGAAGAATGGCCCCGAGGTTTGTGGTGAAATTAGTGATTTTAATAATAACCCAAACTTGCAATATGTTTGCACGGACGAGGCTGAAGTATCGCAGTTGATCAATTATTTCGGAAGCCTTGGAATGAACGTAAACGTAAACACCTATTGTTCATTCGAACCAGGCGGGAATTACAATACCATTTCAGGAAATGTAAGATTTGATTCTGATAATAATGGATGCGATAATGACGATTTGATTTTTGACAATGTAAAGGTAAGCCTGACTCACGGAACGGAAAGCTATTCTACTTTTACCAATAACGGGAATTACAAATTTTATACGCAAGACGGAAGCTATTCAGTAAGCGCGGCAGTTGAAAATCCTGCTTATTTTATTATAAACCCAACCAGCAGTGTTTTTAATTTCCCGTCGGCAAACAACACTACGATTACTCAAAATTTTTGCATAATCCCAAATGGAACTCATCAGGATTTAGAAATAGTTATTGCGCCAATCACTCCGGCAAGGCCTGGTTTCGAGGCAATTTATCAGATCGTTTACAGGAATAAAGGCAATACGGTAATGTCTTTAGATTATGGCGTTTCTTTCTTCTATAACCAACATTTAATGTCGTTTGTTTCTGCGGATATTACGCCGAGTACAATTGGCCCCGGCGGGTTATCATGGAATTATAGTAACCTGAAGCCGTTTGAATCACGATCGATTTTAGTGACGATGCAAATCAATCCGCCAACTGATTTGGTAAACCCGGTAAATATTGGAGATGAACTTGTTTTTAATTCTTCAGTCGGCCCGGTTGGATCTGATGAGACGCAAATTGATAATTACGGGATTCTTAAGCAAATCGTGGTGGGTTCATTTGATCCAAATGATATTCAATGCCTGGAAGGAGATGTTTTATCGCCGGCTGAGATTGGGAAATACCTTCATTATCTGATCCGTTTTGAAAATACGGGAACCGCTGCCGCAGAAAATATTGTGGTGAAAGCTGAAATCAATCCTGAAGATTTTGATGTCAATTCACTTCAATTATTAAATGCGTCGCATCCAACTGATACTCGTGTTAAAGGAAATGTTGCCGAGTTCATTTTCAAGAATATCATGCTTGAAAGTGGCGGCCACGGAAATATTTTACTAAAAGTGAAATCTAAGAACAGCCTGATAACCGGCGATAGCGTACACAAGAAAGCAAATATTTTCTTTGATTATAATTTTCCAATATTGACGAATGAAGCTGAAACGGTTTTCCAGACTTTAAGTACCGGTGAAATAGAAAAGCAATTTGCTGTAAAAATTTATCCAAATCCTACCGAAAATATCCTGAATGTAAAAGGCGGAAAAATCATTAAATCAATCCAGTTGTTTGATGTTCAAGGCAGGATTTTAATGACAAAAATCGTAAATGGTACTCAGGCAATAATCGAAACATCTCCCTATTCATCCGGGACATACTTTATAAGGATGCAAACCGAAAACGGCACATTCACTCAGAAAATCGTGAAAAAGTAAATTGTAATGCCATAATTGTAAAAACCTGTTCGTCATTCGGGCAGGTTTTTTTAATTTTTGGCTGAATCTATATCAAATTTGCAATTTTTATATAATTATTAACGATTTGGTTGCACTATTCTTTTTTTATTTAAGCCGAAATTACCTATGTTTGTTAAATTATTAATTTCACAGATTATATAAAACAAACCATGTCAAAAACAGCCATATTAGAATTAGATGGTAACAGATTTGAATTTCCGGTAATTGTCGGAACTGAGAATGAAGTTGCAATCGACATCAACAAACTACGTGATTTAACCGGTGCCATAACGATGGATCCGGGATATAAAAATTCAGGATCTTGTAAAAGTGACATTACTTTCCTTGACGGAGAAGAAGGAATCCTTCGTTATAGAGGTTATTCGATTGAAGATTTGGCCGAAAAAGCGAATTTCCTTGAAGTTTCTTATTTAGTGATTTTTGGTGAATTGCCAACAAAAGCACAATTGGATGAGTTTGAAACGGATATCCGCAAATATTCGCTTGTAAATGAAGAAATGAAGAACATCATCGACGGTTTTCCGAAGACCGCACATCCGATGGGCGTTTTATCTTCATTGACCAGCGCGCTTACGGCATTTAATCCTAAAGTTGTAAATGTTGAAGATAAAGACCAGATGTATGAAGCAGTTGTAAAAACGATGGGTAAATTCCTTGTTTTAGCTACCTGGACTTTCCGTAAATCTTCCGGCTATCCGCTAAATTATTACGACAATACAAAAGGTTATGTTGAAAATTTCCTGCAATTGATGTTTGCTTTGCCAACCGGGCCTTATACCATAAACCCGATCGTAGTCGACGCATTGGATAAATTATTTATACTTCACGCAGATCACGAGCAAAACTGCTCAACATCTACAGTAAGAATGGTGGGTTCATCACATGCTGGTTTATTTGCATCAATTTCTGCCGGAGTTTCCGCTCTTTGGGGCCCGCTTCACGGTGGAGCGAACCAGGCGGTTTTGGAAATGCTCGAAGAAATCCAGAAAAACGGCGGCGATGCCGATAAATACCTTGCAAAAGCAAAAGACAAGGAAGATCCGTTCCGTTTGATGGGATTTGGCCACAGGGTTTATAAAAACTTTGATCCGCGTGCAAAAATCATCAAAAAAGCAGCTGACGAGGTTTTAAATACTTTGGGAGTAAATGATCCTGTTTTGCAAATTGCCAAAAAATTGGAAGAATCGGCTTTGGTTGACGAGTATTTCGTATCAAGAAAATTATATCCAAACGTAGATTTTTATTCAGGGATCATTTACCGCGCTTTGGGAATCCCAACCGATATGTTTACCGTATTGTTCGCAATAGGAAGGCTTCCGGGCTGGATTGCACAATGGAAAGAAATGCGTGAGAACAAAGAACCAATCGGGCGCCCAAGACAGGTTTATACCGGTGCTCCGCTACGTGAATTCCAATCAATGGATAAAAGATAGATTTTTAAATAAATAAATTTAAGCCTTGCAGAAATGTGAGGCTTTTTTTATGCAATAATTATTTAATTGATAGTTTAACAACTAATAATACAAGAAAAGCAATGGATTCAATCCCAAATTTTTATCTTTGTCAAAATCCAAAGTAATTTTATGTTGCAATTAAATGTAAAGAATGAAACGTCCCGATTGCGCGCCGTTGTACTTGGCACGGCCGTAAGCAATGGACCAACACCACAAGCAGAACAAGCCTATGATCCCAAATCATTAGAGCATATCAAAGCGGGGACTTATCCGTTGGAAGAAGATATGGTCGCAGAAATGGAAGCGTTCAACAAGGTTTTTCAAAAATATGATGTAAAGGTTTACAGGCCGGAATTAGAGAAAGACGAAAATCAGATTTTTACCCGTGATATCGCGTTTGTAATTGACGATATTATTTTTGAAGCAGGAATTTTGCCGGATCGCGTTAAGGAATTTCCTGCGATCAAATATATTTTGAAAGAGATCGATCCAGAAAAAATCGTCTATATTGACAATAAGGAGGAAGTTCATATTGAAGGCGGCGATGTTATTTTGTGGAACGATTATATTTTCATCGGGACTTATTATGGCGAGGATTACAGCAATGTAAAAACTGCACGAACCAATAAAGCCGGAATCGATCTTGTCAAGGAAAAATTCCCGCATAAAAAAGTACTGACTTTTGATTTGGTGAAATCATGGGATGACGCGCGCGATAACGCATTGCATCTCGATTGCTGCTTTCAGCCGGTTGGGAACGATAAAGCAATTATTTATAAAGGCGGATTCCGTGATGAAAAAGAATACCAGCAATTGGTTGACCTTTTCGGAATGGAAAACCTGTTCCATATTACACGTGATGAAATGTATGATATGAATTCGAATGTGTTTTCGATTGCGCCGGATGTAGTGGTTTCTGAACGTAATTTCACCAGACTGAATAACTGGCTCCGGGAGAACGGATTTACGGTTGAGGAAATTCCGTATGCGGAAATCGCAAAGCAGGAAGGACTTTTGAGATGTTCGACCTTGCCATTGATTCGTGATTAAACAACAAAACTTAATTTGAAAAACGATTTGCGTTAAGGATAGAGCGGAAATCCTTTTTGTTTTAAATTGTGTTCGACTGAGTTCGGGATGGTATAAACAAAAAGATTGCAGCGATAGCCTGGCCGAAGGCAACGCCCAAAATAAAATAAAGATGAAACAAACGACCAATTCTATATTGATGATCCGCCCGGTGGCTTTCCGGATGAACGAGCAAACTGCCGTAAATAATTATTACCAGAAAGTGCTCGACGGACTTTTGCCGGCGACTGTAAATGCAAAAGCGCAACAGGAATTTGACACTTTCGTGGAAAAGCTTCGCGCAGTTGGCGTAGATGTAACTGTTGTTGACGATACTTTGAATCCTGATACGCCGGATTCGATTTTTCCGAACAACTGGATATCGTTCCATGAAAGCGGCGATGTGGTTTTGTATCCGATGTTTGCCGAAAACCGGCGACTAGAACGCCGCGAAGACGTGGTTGATATTTTAGAAGAAAAAGGATTTCAGGTAACTGAATATATGGATTATACATCGGCCGAAGATGATAATGTTTTCCTTGAAGG
>CAZSDN010000079.1:0-13142 GCA_964605595.1 uncultured Flavobacterium sp.
TGAACTGCAGCGACATCGGCCATCCGGTCACGGTGACGGGCAGCGACCCGTACCGCTTGGATCGCGACGGCGATGGGACCGGCTGCGACTAGGAATTGCGCGGAGCAGCAGTCGCGAAGATCCTCGGCCTAGGCATATTCCTGCGACGTAGCGACCGGGCACTGGTTCTACAAGATCCGGGGAGCGAGCACTCCGGCGCCTGGATACGAACGACTCGGATCAACTCGGTTCGTGTCAACGCGCTGGTGATCCGCTGGCCGACCGTCGGAAGCCACCCGTCCGGAGCGCAACGGACTCGCGCTCCGGACCCCGGTGAGGCGACAATGCGTACGTGCATGCCGCGATCCGCAGGCAGTACGGCGGCCCGGGGGTCATCGACTTTGTCAATGTCCCCGAGCCGGTTGCCGCCACGGGCGAGGTCCTGGTGCGCGGGTTGAACTCCCACTCCGCCGCGAAGGCGGAGTGCACGCCGCTTCCGTCGACACGGGGCATGTGGGCCTTCGAGGTTGAGACTCCCACTCCGCCGCGAAGGCGGAGTGCACGCGGGCCACTTGTCCATCGACAGGGTCGACTGGTCGTTGAGACTCCCACTCCGCCGCGAAGGCGGAGTGCACCCCGGCCTGAATGTCATCGGCCACCACGTCGAGGTCTTGAGACTCCCACTCCGCCGCGAAGGCGGAGTGCACGACGACGCCGCCGACCAGCTCGGCAACCAGACACTCTTGAGACTCCCACTCCGCCGCGAAGGCGGAGTGCACGACGTCATCGCGCGGGAGCTCAGCGTGCTGGAGCTCTTGAGACTCCCACTCCGCCGCGAAGGCGGAGTGCACCGGTCATCGACTCGACCTGCGCTGGCATCAGCTCCTTGAGACTCCCACTCCGCCGCGAAGGCGGAGTGCACCAAGGCGAATCCATCGACGCGATCGCCACCCGCTTCTTGAGACTCCCACTCCGCCGCGAAGGCGGAGTGCACCCCGACGCGGCCCCCGCCCCGACGCCGACGACCGCCTTGAGACTCCCACTCCGCCGCGAAGGCGGAGTGCACTCCGGGGACATCGATTGAGATCGAGGAGGAATCGTCTTGAGACTCCCACTCCGCCGCGAAGGCGGAGTGCACCTCGCATCTGATCCGCCGCCGCGAAGTTCGGCGATCTTGAGACTCCCACTCCGCCGCGAAGGCGGAGTGCACTCGGCAGACAGCGCCGGCCAGTCGGTCACCGGGTCCTTGAGACTCCCACTCCGCCGCGAAGGCGGAGTGCACAACCCACAGCCCGCGCTCACCTCCGACGACATCACCCTTGAGACTCCCACTCCGCCGCGAAGGCGGAGTGCACCCTCGACCACGACGACTTCGACCACATCACCCACCTTGAGACTCCCACTCCGCCGCGAAGGCGGAGTGTACCGCGCGCTGGGTGCTCGACACTGCGCAGCCTGTGTCCTTGAGACTCCCACTCCGCCGCGAAGGCGGAGTGCACGAGCGTTGCGACGCTCGGCCACGTACGTGGTGAGCTTGAGACTCCCACTCCGCCGCGAAGGCGGAGTGCACACGAGGTAGAGAAGGCCACCATCGCCGCGATGGGCTTGAGACTCCCACTCCGCCGCGAAGGCGGAGTGCACGGCGCGGACCTGACAGGTCACGCGCGGCCCTGACGGCTTGAGACTCCCACTCCGCCGCGAAGGCGGAGTGCACCCGAGGGTGCCTGCGGCAATGCCAGCCTCGCGATTCTTGAGACTCCCACTCCGCCGCGAAGGCGGAGTGCACGTTCGCCCAAAAGGGCAAGCTCAGCGCCGACCTCACCTTGAGACTCCCACTCCGCCGCGAAGGCGGAGTGCACTCCCGACCGCAACAACCACGTGGCAAACAGCAAGGACTTGAGACTCCCACTCCGCCGCGAAGGCGGAGTGCACCGCTGCTGGGCGACTCGGCTCGACTTGCTCGCCTCTTGAGACTCCCACTCCGCCGCGAAGGCGGAGTGCACTCTCGTACGCTTCCCGCGCCCGAGCCAATGCCGTGGCTTGAGACTCCCACTCCGCCGCGAAGGCGGAGTGCACCCGGCGTCATCGCCGACAGGCTCGCCGTCGCACGACTTGAGACTCCCACTCCGCCGCGAAGGCGGAGTGCACAACGCTTGCGAGGAACCGCGCGGAGGCGGAACAGCAGCTTGAGACTCCCACTCCGCCGCGAAGGCGGAGTGCACGTTCTCGACCTCGGAACGTACGGCCGGTGAGATGGCTTGAGACTCCCACTCCGCCGCGAAGGCGGAGTGCACGCCGGACAGCCCGGACGACTGCACGCCGGTTTGTGCGCTTGAGACTCCCACTCCGCCGCGAAGGCGGAGTGCACATTCGGTGGTTCCGTCATAGCCGGTGACGGCGCGACTTGAGACTCCCACTCCGCCGCGAAGGCGGAGTGCACATTGCTGCCGGACGAGTGGGCGACCCTGCTTCCCGGCTTGAGACTCCCACTCCGCCGCGAAGGCGGAGTGCACTCGGCCAAGCAGGACCGAATGGCGGCCTGACCCCACCCTTGAGACTCCCACTCCGCCGCGAAGGCGGAGTGCACCCTCGACCCCGCGAAGAAGGCACCAAGTGTCAGCAAGCTTGAGACTCCCACTCCGCCGCGAAGGCGGAGTGCACCCTACGGGGTCGACTACGGCCACAACGGGCTCGCCTTGAGACTCCCACTCCGCCGCGAAGGCGGAGTGCACTTCGGCCACCGCAGTGCCTGCGCCAGTAATGCCGACCTTGAGACTCCCACTCCGCCGCGAAGGCGGAGTGCACAGCAACCGCTCGACGGACCGTCTGCCACGTGTCCACTTGAGACTCCCACTCCGCCGCGAAGGCGGAGTGCACGGGCCAAGGTCACGCCAGTGGATCTCGATGTGGGGCTTGAGACTCCCACTCCGCCGCGAAGGCGGAGTGCACCGGGGGTCGAAGTTCCAGGTCTTCGTCTCGCGGTCCTTGAGACTCCCACTCCGCCGCGAAGGCGGAGTGCACCAGGGCGACGTCCTTGAACGTGCCGCCAGCCGGAATCTTGAGACTCCCACTCCGCCGCGAAGGCGGAGTGCACGGCGTGCATTTCGGGGGCAAGATCAACAAGACCGTCTTGAGACTCCCACTCCGCCGCGAAGGCGGAGTGCACTCCGCGCGACCACCCGCTTCGGAGAGATGGAGGACCTTGAGACTCCCACTCCGCCGCGAAGGCGGAGTGCACGCCGTCACTCGTCCCGTGGTTCAGGCACGAGCACCTCTTGAGACTCCCACTCCGCCGCGAAGGCGGAGTGCACGACGGCGACACCTGGACCCACCTGGTCGAGGGCTCTTGAGACTCCCACTCCGCCGCGAAGGCGGAGTGCACCACGTGGACGACTTCGGCGACGAAGGCGTGTGGGTCTTGAGACTCCCACTCCGCCGCGAAGGCGGAGTGCACGGCGGCACGGCCAAGATCAAGGCGCGCCGGGTCGTCTTGAGACTCCCACTCCGCCGCGAAGGCGGAGTGCACCGCCGTGGCGCGATCACGACTGCGCACCACTCGCTCTTGAGACTCCCACTCCGCCGCGAAGGCGGAGTGCACGCGACGTCCTGAACTGGATCACCCTCGCGTGTGAGCTTGAGACTCCCACTCCGCCGCGAAGGCGGAGTGCACACGGGCGCGGAAACCCGACGGCGCGGCAGCTCGAGCTTGAGACTCCCACTCCGCCGCGAAGGCGGAGTGCACGGCGTGCATTTCGGGGGCAAGATCAATAAGACGGTCTTGAGACTCCCACTCCGCCGCGAAGGCGGAGTGCACGGGCCACTGTGTGCGCCCTTGGACAGGACGGGCATCTTGAGACTCCCACTCCGCCGCGAAGGCGGAGTGCACCCCCCCCCGACGGATGGACAGAGTCATGGAGTCGTGGTCCTTGAGACTCCCACTCCGCCGCGAAGGCGGAGTGCACCTGTCTCGGCAGGTGGACTACCTCGACATGTCCGACCTTGAGACTCCCACTCCGCCGCGAAGGCGGAGTGCACGAGGTCGTCACCGAAGGTCATGACGGCATCACCGACTTGAGACTCCCACTCCGCCGCGAAGGCGGAGTGCACGCAGCCTCTCCGCCCTCGATGTCGCCTGGGGCACCCTTGAGACTCCCACTCCGCCGCGAAGGCGGAGTGCACGGTGATTGCTGGGAGGAGGTAGAGCACATGGGAAACTTGAGACTCCCACTCCGCCGCGAAGGCGGAGTGCACGGCCGAGTACGGGAACCTCGTCGCCGTCCCCAAGGCTTGAGACTCCCACTCCGCCGCGAAGGCGGAGTGCACCTCTCGACTTGGCCACCACGGCGACTCACCTGGCGGACTTGAGACTCCCACTCCGCCGCGAAGGCGGAGTGCACCATGATGGGTTCTCACTTTCCGTTCGGAGTGGGGTACTTGAGACTCCCACTCCGCCGCGAAGGCGGAGTGCACGAGAAGACAGGCACCAAGACCCAGACCGCCGACCACTTGAGACTCCCACTCCGCCGCGAAGGCGGAGTGCACCACATACGCGGTGACATTCCCGTCGGGCATCACTCTTGAGACTCCCACTCCGCCGCGAAGGCGGAGTGCACCCGGGGGAGTCCAGAACGGACACCAGACACCGGGGCTTGAGACTCCCACTCCGCCGCGAAGGCGGAGTGCACATCCGACGATCAATCACGTGGAGTTCGCCGGTCTGCTTGAGACTCCCACTCCGCCGCGAAGGCGGAGTGCACCCTTCCCGACCTGCGCAAACTTGGGTCCACCAAATTGGAAAGCAAGAGGAACAGTATCCGCGAGCCTGGAACGGCGGGGCGACGGCCTGAGAATGAAAGGACCCTCGGCGAATCACGCACCATTCTCAGAGCGTCCAACTGGTGTCCGAAGGGAGTTCACTAAGTTGCCCCAGGAGAATCGCGTCCGCGAATCCGTTGGCACCAACATCGTAGATCCTGAGACTGTCTTCCGTAAGATCAACAACCTCGTTGAGTTCAGTCGCCATCCGCGCAAAGGTGGTGCGAGAACACTGCACCTCGAAGACTGAGTACTGAACCCGCTGTCCATACCCCTCACACACCTTGGCGACACGCCGCAGCCTCCTGCGGCCCTCCGACGTGAGCGTGTTCACGTCGTACGTGACCAGTAGATTCATCGGACCACCAACTCGTGCGCCGAGTAGATCGCGCCACTGCGCAGTGCATTCGCCAGACTATTCGCTTGGGCAATCGGAAGCGCAGCGTTGGGTATGGAAAGCCGTGCCGACTTGATGTGAGATTGCCTGAGCCGGTGGCGATGCCACACGTCCATCACGATCTCGCGGCCTCCATCCGTCAACGAGACTTCACCTGATACTGACTTCTCGAAATGCTCTGGACGAAGTTGTCGGCGGTTGAGCATGGTCACTGCCACCCGGTCGGCCGTCGGCCGAAACTCCTCCATCAGATCGAGTACAAGCGAGGGCTGACCGTCTCTGTCACCGTGCAGAAAACCACAGTGCGGATCCAAGCCGGCGGCGTGAAGCGCACCGTGCACCGAGATCCTTGTCATGGCATAGGAGAACGACAGCAGAGCATTCACAGGATCCTTTGGCGGCCTCCTGTTGCGTCCGCTGAAGTCTGACGACTTCAAGGCCAGCGAGACGCCCTCGTAGTACCGTCTGGTGGCAACGCCCTCCACGCCCAATATCGCTTCCCGATGAAGGCCGGTCAGCAAGGCCCGATCCTGATCAGTTTGCTGGGCGATCTCCGTCAAGCGAGTGGCCTCCGCGGGCCGCGCATCTCGCGCCCACTGCAGGAGGCCCCACACCATCTGACGGATCTTGCCGTCGACGACTGACGCCGCCATCCGAGCCCGGACCTCAGAGTCCGCGTGCGCCTGATGCTGGAGCCTCCGGAGTTGCCCGCGCCCACTGACGGGCCCTTCGACAAGTGCCCGAGGCTTCCCATACTTGGACAAGAACGCGACGACCCGACCATCTTCTGCGCACTTGAGCAGCAATCCAGTGGACACGTCCACTCCTCCGAGGACGATGATTGCATCGAGCGCATTCAAGGGAAGCCGCCTCGGCGGAGCACCCTCGCGCAACGCACGCACTGAGTCGGAGTCTCTCGTCAGGCGCGTGCCCGGCGTATGCACGAAGAGTGTGCGCATGAAGTACTCGCTCATCTCCAGTCCGCTCCTTCTGGCTGGCACGCGTTCCGCACACTGCACGACCTACACAAGCGTGTCGAGTACGTGGCTGGGACAAACTCCGACAACTCATCATGAGCGCGTCGAATCAAGCCCACGACACGATCGCGGTACTCGTCGGTTTCGAAATACTCTCGCCGGCGCTCAGCGATGATGTAGATCGCGACTCGAGGCACTCGTCTGTCAGTCATGCTCTCCAGGCACAGGGCCTGACCAACAACCTGCACCAGACTGGGAAACATATCCCCCGCGGCCCTCCCAAGTTTGTGCTCCACGGGGAGCAGGTCACCTTCAGCCGACTCCTCGACGCTGTCAGCAACTCCGTAGATCTTCAGATCATGATGAGCAACGCCGACCCGGTGATGCACGCGCACGCCCCTGCGACGATCCGTGCCTCCTGAATCCACATGCTCATGTGCAGCCGCCCCGGACACCGTGAGGTGGTTGTCGAGCCAGACTCCGTCCAGCAGGAGCCACGCCTGACGCGGACAGTACGCAAAGTGTTCGAGCGTGGAAAGCCGCAACCACTCCCCACCGCGATCTGACGACGTCATCGCTGGGTCACAGCAGCGACGACAAAGTGACGCCCGTGGGCAGATCCTCTCCGTTGATCGAGATTTCGTAATCTCCGAACTTCGTTGGGATCTCGACACCGTCTCGGCGAACGATAGAGATGCGATCCAGCAGTGTCCGGGCCGGCGCGTTGCCCAGCGGGTTGTCGTGACTGAACACAAAGAGACCGCGGGTTGCCATGTCGGACCGGGCCGCGCTTCTCGTGAGATCAAACATATTGAGCAACGCGTTCCAGAACACCTCCAAGTCCTGCTCAGTAACGAAGTTGTTCTTGGTCGGCTGGTAATGCACACGAACCGCGTACAGGCCGTATGGCACGACTGTCTTGTTGCCCATCTGTGAGGCGTTGTCCCGGTCCTCTTCCTTAGTGGAGGCCGTCCGAGTGATAGCAAGGTCCATCGGCAGCACAGGATCCAGCGAACGACCGATACCCACCGTCACCGGGCCCGTCACCTTGCCTGCGGAGGCCTTGCCCGTACTCATGACAGCCCCGAACATGCGGACGTCGAAGTAGTGCTGGCGCATATAGTCGGCCGCGTTCGCCACGTGGTCTGCAGGTGCATCCTTCGTCGGTGACTGACCAAGCTTTTTGTAAGAGTCCTCAAGTTGCTCATTGAGCGAAACGCCACGCCGGATGAAGACCCCGAACCGTTCCACCTCAAGCAACTCCTCGTCAACTTGGAACTGCACCACGTCACGAACTTTGCGCTTCAAGCTGGCATCGGAGACGATCCCCTGCCCCGTATCGAGGTCCGTGCGCGGCTTGCCGGCATTGTCGGGGTCCCCGTTCGGGTTGGAGTCGACCGCGTCGAAAAGCAGCAGCGCATCGTGCTTGACGGTGGGATCGGTGTAACTGGCCATCATTTCTTCTCCTTGGTTTTCGTATCGTCGCCAGCTGGACGGGCGGCGGATTCACGGAAATCGTGCTGTACCTGCTGGTGATAGCCGGCAATCCACATGGCTTGCTGATCGACCGTTAGCCTCGAGGGAGCTGCACCCCGCACATCGTGCAGCCGACCAAGTTGCTTGGAGAAACTGACGAACAACCCCTCGCCAATCTTGCGTCGCAGGGTTTTCAAATGCTGCTTCTCAAGCACCGCCAAAGCGTGCTCGACACTCGCGGGGTTCGCAGATGCCCGTTCGAAGTAACGGTCAACGATGGTGCTATTGACCGTTCCGCCCGACGACAGGTACTGCAAACGCTCTCGCACTGCAAATAGGCGACCGCTGAGGTACGCCGGATCGGCCTCCGACTCGTCCAGATATTGCGACACTGGGTTCTCCTTTCGGGAGCTTCGGTTCAGCACCAGGCGGATCAGCCCAAACCGGCTGTCGGCTCGACGCCTGACAATTCCGCGGGTAATGCTGTCGTTGTTCTGTGCGTAATGAATCTCGGCAGATGTCCGCGCGACTGCTCGCACGAGCAACCCCCTAGGAGGCGGTGTTCCACTCAAGGCCGTTCGCAATAATGCATCACGTGCCCCCTCCGGAGGCGACTCCACCCAACGCCCGTCGCGACGGATCAACGGACCGCAGCTCTTGGCAAGGTCGGTCAACGAGGGGTACTCGTGGTCAGTCCGTGGGCCCGCCGTGTCACGAAACCAGTCAGCCAAATTCTCACGAGCAGTCGAGAGACCGATATCGATCCAGTGACGAATGACCAAGCGCGCCACATTCCCTGAGAAGGTGAGTGCGTAGAACCTTGCCGCTACTCGATCACGCACGCGGGTCTGTCCACTGCGCCCATCCAGGGACTGCATCAGTTTGGCGATTGCCCCCGGTTCAGGAAGATCAAGCGCAGACGGGCTGAAATCCGTGTCCGTGGACCACCAGATGGTGGCCGTATCGTCACCCCGGTCGCCCCATCGATGCTGGCGATCTGCAGCGAGTGTATTGAAAGCTGTGACTGCCGCAGAGGCGCATCCAGCGCAGATCGGAGCAGACTTCAATCCCAGCCCTGATGCTCCCCGCGATGCCGCTGGGAAGTTTGCGCTGGACAAGGCGATGCTGGCCGTTGAAGTGCCGGGAATCAAGGTGCCGCTCAACGACTGAGGGATGGTCGAGACCACCGGGCCCAACTGTCCGCAACTCAGACAGATCCTCTTCTCCCCGCCAGACTTGCTTTCCATGGCCCGACGGCTCCAAAAACTCGCGGCATCTTCTGACGAATGCAGCAGCCCCGAGTCACCGACACGGATCGCCACCGGATCCAGGTCGAGCCGCTTCAGCTCGAACTCCGACAATCGCTCCACAGCCTCCGCCAGCCCAGGAGACCCCTCGTCACGCCAGCGCAGAAAATCTCGCGCGATGATGTCGCCCGTCTCCACGGCATAAGCCGCCAAGAGTTCATCGAATGCGCGCTGTTTGGCTGCAGCTTTACCGTCTTCTCGAAGTTGCTTGTCCGGATCCGGATCTGTCTTGGGGCGTCCCATGACGTACGCGGCCGTGTCACAGCCGAGGAATGGCCGGGGCGCAGTTCCACTCCGCTGAAGATTGGGAATGACGTCTTTGGTCGCTACCTGCACGGTCTTGCCCTTGGCATTGGTCTCAAGCCGGTAACGCGAAAGTAACGTACACCCGCCGAGGTCCTGATCAATTCCAAGGACAAATCCGAGGGTCTTCTCCGCGTAGCCAGAAGGCGTGGCATCCGACAGCTGCGCGTGATCAACCAAAGCCTTGATCAACATCAGTGGCCGCCTTCCGTCACAGAGAGCCCCGACCGCGGAACGAGCAATACGCCGTTGTCGACGCGCGCTTCGAACCAGTCGTAGGTTTCCTTCCCCGATCGCTCGTCGTACGAGATCGAATGCAGCATGATGCCGAGATCCTCGGTCCAGTCAATCGGCGGCGAATCATCGGCGGCCTCGATATCCGCGTGAAACTCGCGCATCCCCAAGAAAGGCGGCCGATACGTTTGCCCTCGCTCGACTCGGCGAGTGAACTGCGCCCGCCACTTCGCCGGATCTTGCTCATCAGCCTCCGGATGGACCCAGATATTGGAGCTGATGCGATACCGAACATCTCTGAGCATCGTGGTCATTCGCTGCTGAACAACATCGTTCACGTCGAGGTAGCCCGTCTTTCGGTGGTGATCCGTGATCGCCGAGCCGCTCTCATTTCGTCGCATGGTCGTCCAGGCCACGGGGGCGAGTACCTCGATCCGCGTTACGATCCAGCGCACTTGCGGCTTCCAGAAGACTGAGGACAACACGCCCTGCGCCGCCGTCGGAGTCATCACTGGATAGGACACCCGCTCGCTCGAGAACTCGGGCCTCGAGAAGCACGCCCAGTCCCCTCGCACTTGGACCGACAGGTCCGGGTAGCGAAAGCGTTCCGGTGCCGTCAGCCCAGTCCAATCGTGATGCGCCGTGCGGTGAGTGGTCATGCGTTGGTCCTGCGCTTCCTTAGGTCGACCTCGACCACCCTATCGCCTTGCAAGTTCATTTTACGATACGATGACCAACTCGGGGGCGGCCGCCACAACGAATGCCCGCGCGGCGTTGCCGTGCGGGCATTCGTTCCAGCTAGAACGACTATCGAAAAATATTGAGACTCCCGCCCGACCGAAGCAGGGCGCGAAATCAGCGTATGCGGATGATTCAAAGTACGAGTCCTTCCGGTTCGAACACGAGCCCACGGTCCGGGTCGTAGATACCAATCCATTCGTACGGGCCATGAGGAATCTCACGAATGAGGCCCGGCTGCCGAAGGCAGAGGCGGGAGGCGCTCGCCGTGAAACGATGCAACAGTCGACGTTGCTGGCGAGTCGGAACGAAGCCTGGAGTCTCGAATTCCTCTAGAATTCGCCGGACTTCCCATTCATCGTCCGCCCCAGCCGCCGTGGGCACCACCACTGGAACTGCGTTGTCATCAATCATCTGGAACAACCTGGCGACCTCGGGAAAATTGAGCGCCTTCCGCAGCTCATCGATCTCGTCCGATGCGCTGTTCTTCGTGTTCTCAAAGACATGGCGATAGAGACGTTGGAAGTACCGCTCCAGCACTCTCGGATCTTCAAAATCAACAGCACTGCCGCCTGATTCGGCGCCTGGTGCACCGAACAGCGACCTCGTGATTTCGGTAGCCGCCTTGTAATAGCCCGCCGGGTAGTGAGCGTCAGCCGGCTCGAAGACAACAACGCGACCACGAGTTCCAAGCTGCCCCTCGCGGTTACACCGTCCGGCGCTCTGCACGATCGCTTCGGCAGGCGCCAATGCGCGATACACCACCGGGAAGTCGACGTCGACCCCCGCTTCAATGAGCTGAGTGGAAATCAGACGAACAGGTGCGCCCTCGCCGAGCAGGGTCCGAACCCCGTTGAGCACGTCGAGCCGATGCCCATGACACATCCGGGTCGAAAGGTGCAACACGTTGACTTCACCATCGGAGCGCGCCAGCAAGTCCTCGTGGAGCGCCTTCGCGGCCTCCGTGGTGTTGACGATGGCCAACACCTGTCGCTCCGTAGAGATTTCAGCCGCAAGATCACGGTGCGAGATCGGTTCCGGACGGACCTCGAACCGGACCCTTCGTGTGACCTCCGGAACGTCATCGAGCGGCAACACATCGACGAAATCCACGCCACGCCAAACGTCGAGATCGAAAAAGGCCGGCTGTGTCGCCGAGGCCAGGAGAACAGTGACCCCGTAGTTCTCCGTCAGGTCCTTGAGGACGCCCAAGATGACAGGGATCAGATGCAGTGGCAGCGCCTGCACCTCATCGAGAATGACCACAGATTCGGCAATGCGATGGAGGCGCCGTGTCGCCGAGGGCCGATTGGACAGCAGGGAACTGAACAGCTGAACCGTCGTCGTGACGATGAACTCCGCATCCCAGTTCGCAGCGGACAATCGGCGCCACTGCGAGTCGGCGACAGCGTCGTCCACGATGTCGGAGTGGTGTTCGAGAACGACTTCATCAGCAAGGCTCGCGAACATCTCTCGATACGCATCTGCATTCTGCGTGGTGATCGAGGTGAACGGCACTGCGACGATGACTCTCCGCTTGTCGAACGCCGCCGCATGTGACAAGGCAAACGCCGCCGAGGACATCGTCTTGCCCGTTCCCGTCGGCGCAGGAAGCCTGAAGACACGTCCCGTTCCATCGTGGGTCTCTCCGACCTCGACCGACCGGTCAAAGATCTGGCGCCTCAGTCGTCCGAGTTCGTCCGGGTTGGCATCGACGGAGTACTTGTTCGAGTACTCCGTCATGAAGGTGTGACGGATCGTATCCACGCCGCTCACTGCAGCTCGCCTTGGCTCGTCCTTGCCGTCGAAATGCGCTTGTGTGTCAAGGAAATCCGCGTCAACTACGGCTGAGTGACACATCCGCGCGAACATCTCAAGTGCCCGAAGATCCATGGAATTGGGCACCGCCCAACTCGGTACACGGACCTGCGCAGCGACATCTCGAACAGAGACCCCCGTGACGCTATCGAGAAGCTCGATGAGTGCATCGAGCCCTGAGGGCTGGTCCTCCATGTCCATGAGGATCTCGGCAATGGTCGACCGATCAGGGATCCCGCTGTGATGCCCATAGTTCACCAATGCCATGGCCAATGCCGCTGGTTCATTGCCCGAGGAATAAAGGAGGCAGGCCAGTGCAGCTCCCTCCACCTTGTGCGGAGTGCCTAGCCGATCAAGGCCGTCCTCGGCGCGCGCCCGGAGCGCGTCCTGAACGTCCTGTGTAGCCTTTCCAGCGTCATGCGTCAGTCCGGCCAAGTAGGCCAAGGAGCCTCCACCAAACGGTTCTGCGAACTCACGCGCCAACTCGGCCACGCCATTGAGGTGGGAACCGAGCGTGTGCCACGCGCCCGATCGGCCAGGAGGCGGGGTATGCGCGTAGAGGGCGCATGGCGGAGCAGCCAAGTCACGCGACAGATCGAGCTTGAGACTCACCGCGACAACTCCCCAGAACGGAACTCACCTATGCGTGCACATGCTAGAGAGTCCTGCTGACAAAATACGGTGAACCAGGCCAAGCGAGTCCAGTTCTGAACCCTTCAGCCCTCTTCAGCCAACCTCGGCTCAACCCGCCGCTCGGACCGCACACCCGACTTGTCGGCGAAGAACTCGCGCGTGACGTCCATGTCGGCCTTGACGTCCCCGGTCAGCCGGATCGTGGGGCCTTCGCTCGGGCGATGAGCCCCGCGACAACGCTCGCGAGCGCCTCCAAGGGGCAATAGCGCTCACCCCCACTGCCCCTTAGGCAAACAAAGGGCAATAAGGATCACCCCTATTGCCCGTTTCAGCCCTCTTCAGCCAGCCTCGGCTCAACCCGCTTCTCGGGCCGAACCCCGGCCTTGTCGGCGAAGAACTCCCGCATCACTTCCATGTCGGCCTTGACGTCGCCGGTCAGCCGGATCGTGGGGCCGAGACCGGCGG
>CAZSDN010000080.1:0-3212 GCA_964605595.1 uncultured Flavobacterium sp.
TATCGCGCCTGCTTTGGGAGCAGGAGGCCGCAGGTTCGAATCCTGCCACCCCGACCGAGAGAATCCTTTTCCGTGTAACGGAAAGGGATTTTTTAGTTTAGAGAAATGTGCAATTTTTCCCGGCATTGAAAAAGCATGGCTTAGCAATAAATGACTTTTATCCATATAGAAAACATTATCCAGATATAACAAAAACTAATGCGCCAAATAGTAAAAATCGGGAATTATATCTTACTTTCGCAATGTTTAAAATTGAATATAATTTACCATGTCAGATACTATTGAAAAAGTAAAATGTCTTATTATAGGTTCGGGTCCTGCAGGTTATACCGCAGCCATTTATGCGGCTCGTGCTAACATGAATCCTGTATTGTATCAGGGAATCCAGCCAGGCGGACAATTAACTACTACTAACGAGGTTGAAAATTTTCCGGGTTATCCTGAAGGAGTAACCGGGCCGGAAATGATGATCCAATTGATGGAACAAGCAAAGCGTTTCAATGCCGATATCCGTGACGGATGGGCTACAAAAGTTGATTTTTCGTGTGCCGATGGTTATCATAAAGTTTGGATCAACGACACAAAAGAGATTCACTGCGAAACGGTAATTATTTCAACCGGAGCTTCGGCTAAATATTTAGGGCTTCCTTCCGAAATGCATTATTTGCAAACCGGAGGCGGAGTTTCGGCTTGTGCGGTTTGCGACGGATTTTTCTACCGCAACCAGGAAGTCGTAATCGTTGGCGCAGGAGATTCGGCTTGTGAAGAAGCACATTATCTTTCAAAACTTTGTAAAAAAGTTACAATGCTTGTTAGAGGCGAGCATTTCCGGGCATCGAAAATCATGATCGAGCGTGTACGCAGAACTGAAAATATAGAAATTATGATGAATACCGAAACCGTTGAGGTTATTGGTGACGGCCAGGTTGTAAATTCGGTTAAAGTTCTTGACAAAACTGCTGGCGAAGAGAAAATAATTCCGGCGACAGGCTTTTTCGTTGCGATCGGGCACAAGCCAAATACAGATATTTTCAAGGATTACATTACGCTTGACGATACCGGTTATATCAAAAATATTCCCGGGACTTCAAAAACAAATGTGTTTGGGGTTTTTGTTGCGGGCGATGCGGCCGACCATGTGTACCGCCAGGCGATTACCGCTGCCGGAACAGGTTGTATGGCAGCTTTGGATGCTGAGCGTTATTTAGCTTCTTTAGAATAATTAAGAAAATATCTTTTTGAAATAAAAAATCCCGACTTCAATAGGTCGGGATTTTTATTTTTACTTGATCGGTTTCTTATAAAGTATTGCAGTATCTGTGAATTTCTTCAGCTCAGGTTTTGCATCTCCGAAAAGTTGGATTTCAGTATTTCCCGATGCTTCGATGCTTATTGTAGTTTCGGCCAAAACGCTGCAGTTTGCATAACCTTCGGCAATTAGCTGTACATTTTTTACATTTAGCTTTTTTCCGGTGAAATTGGAATTGTTGTCAAGACGAAGTTTCATGTCAATAACATCACCTTCAATAGTTGCAGTAGATTTTTGATACAAATCACATATAAGTTCAGTCGAAGCAATTAAAGCTTTGAAAGAAGCATTTTTGCTTAATTCGATTTTTCCGCTTTCGGATTTTGCGTTTATCTCGATATGTGATTTATCATTCGCAATGATGGCAAATGATTTTACGCCAAGATTCAAATATAATTTAGAATCATCGAAAGCATTGAAAACAATTTCCTCAAGCGTGATTTCTTCCAGGGCATTGATTTTTGATTTGCCTTTTGCGATTACACTTTTAAAATTATCGGTGTAAGTCACACGGATATTGTATTTTTTAAAACCCGAAACTTGCTGCGCGGCACTAATAATCAGCACGCTGCCGTTCATGCGCAGCGAAAGTGAATTCTGGAGGTTATCATCGGCTTCAAGCTCGATGCCGTTTTTATCACCTTTTATGAGTGAAATTTCCAAATCATCATGAACTTCAATCCCGTCAAAAGATTCGACCTGTTTTTGTTCGATTGTTACGATTTTGGAACCTTTGAGTTTTTCTTTTTTCTGTGAATAACCGGTTGTAATGGTAAAAACCGCCAAAACCAGAAGGATAATTTTTCTCATGTTTTAATCATTTGGTGCCACAAATATAAATAAAAAACATCCGCTTCGACAGGAGTGAAGCGGATGTTGTTTTTTCAGTTTTGGATTTTATTCAGTGACCAATTTTACATTGTCGTCAGGAACGCGGTCTATCAGGTAATTGTATGGGTCGATTCCCGCCTGATAAGGCAATTCTTTAACTTTGAATGTAAATGTATTGTCTTTTTTATTGATTTTCATTCGTTTGTAAAACAATGCTTTGCCCAGGTTTTTGTCGTCTTTTGGTTTGGCGAAAATACCAATATCGATATAATCAGCAACCGGAACGGCTTTTTCTTTTCCGGTAGCATCGGAGCGGAATTTTTCTGATTTTACTTTCATTGTAACTTCGTATTCCGTTCCGACTTTTTTGTATTTCGCCTCAAGCATGCGGTTTGAGAACAATGTGATATTCTCGAACATATCATCAATTAAATACTGAAGGCTGTCGGGAGTAACTTTCCGGAACTCTTTTACAGCAGCATTTGAGGTTGCATAAGGCGGATTTTTATAGGCATATTCCTCTAACAGATTAGCCAAAGCCTGGTTTACATTTTTTTCGCCAACCATTTCTTTCAGATAATACATCACGACGCTCGCTTTGTTGTAATGGATGTATTGCTGGTTTTCGGTTTTCATTAATGGATTTTCAGCTTCAGATTCGTAGCTTCTTCCGCTTAGGTAAGAATCCATTTCATATTCGAGGAATTTCTTCATTTTGTCTTTTCCGTATTCCTTTTCCATAACCATCAAAGCTGAATATTGCGAGAAACCTTCACTCATCATTTCACTTCCCTGCATTCCGGCGCCACATAATTGATGCGCCCAATATTGATGGCCCATTTCGTGAGCAACGACATAATACACCATGTCGATGTCGTTTTTGGTCACTTCACGCAAATCGGTAATAAAACCGATTCCTTCGCTATAAGGCATTGTTCCGGGAAACGCCTGTGCAAAACTTGAATAACGCGGGAATTCGATGATACGGCATTGTTTCTGGTAATACGGGCCAAAATTCGCCGTGTAATATTCGAGCGATTTTTGCATGCTGTTGAGCATATTTTCGACGTTG
>CAZSDN010000080.1:3222-13060 GCA_964605595.1 uncultured Flavobacterium sp.
AATGCTACTGTGACTTATGCAATGAAACAAAACCAATTCCGTTCCATTTTCTTTTAGCTACTTCATATTTAGCCGAAATGAACGAATAGAAGTTCAGCGCTTTCTGGTCGAGTTTGTAATTGAAATAATTGCGGCCATCAGCTTTCCACTGTTTTATAAGCGAACCCGGCGCAATTGCAATTTGATCGTCAGAAGTGCTTATTACCGTGTTTACATCAACCCAATCAGAATCGTTACTGATATAAGTATTTGCGCGTGCGGCCATATTATTGTCATCCAGTTTTGGCATTCTTTCGCGCTTTGGAAGCTTGCGCTTTATACGAAGGTTTTTGTCCGAAATTTCATAATCTTTATTGTAACCAAACGTTGGAAGCAAATCGGCATTATTAAAGAAAGTTCCGTTATGCGTTAATTGTTTGAAGCTGACTTCGTTTTCGAAACCTTCGGTGATTTTCCACAATTTAATGTCAATCTTGATTGAATCCTGTGGAGCAAGTGGTTTATCCAAAGTATAAATGCGATAGTAAAGCCTTTTGTCTTTCATTTTTAATTTGGAATCGGGAATGTTCAATTTAATGCTGTCGGTCAATCCGGGCATTGTAAAATGCAACTCAGAGATTGGCTGGTTTGAAATATTTTTTGCCCAGGCTTCGATATTGGCTGTTACGCTGCGGTCTTCCGGGAAAATAGCAATGTCGTAATTGAATTTGTAATAGCGCGGCTGAACGATATTTTCGTACTTTTTGAAATTCTTTTCGTAATCCACCTGCATGTTTTCGCCGTCTTTCGGAGAATCATACGTATTTAAAACCTGAGTATTGTAATAAATGAACCCGGCGCAAAGTGCAAATAAGATTATACTTAAAAGCAGAGGAAGTTTCCTGTGTTTCAAGCGCGCTTTGGCAGCTGTCCAACGCGAACTGAACTGTTCTTCTTTTCCGCGGATGTAAAATTTTGTAATTACAAAGCACAATACGAGACAAAATAATGTCCAGTATAACGTAAACCATGACATTCCGGGAATAAACGGCCCAAAACCATTCATATCTGAAAAAGTCACATTTGGCCTGCTTGGGAACGAAACCATATTGGTGTTGATTTCCAAAGCTCCCCAAATAAAAGAATTTATAATAATAAATGCTGCAAATGCAAACCATGCAATGTAACGGTTGTTTATCAAATAATGGAAAAGCAACGATAACACAATCATGAAGAAATATCCTGAAAGCCTTATCAATAACAATGACTTTACATAAACGCCAATTTCATAGCGCGTATATCCATATAAAGTTTGTGCTATGACCCCAAGCAGAATTGAAAATGCCAATACCAATGCGATTGATAGCATAATTGCAATAACTTTTGAGGTAAACAGCATCCCGGTCTGGATTGGTGTCGCATCCTGGATTTCATTAATTTTCGCATCACGTTCTTTCCAAACGAGTACGCCCGTATAGAAGATAATGAAAGCATACATGAATATCAGATATGAACCGGCAATTGTATCTGCTACAATATAGGTCACAGGATAATACGAAGTTCCAAAAGAACCGGTTAGTGTTGCCAAGTTTACAATTAACAATATCAAACCGAGAATCATGATGATAATATATGTAGGGCTTTTTATAATAGATTTTGTTTCAAACCTAACTAATCTCCAAAGAGTAAATAACGAAAATTTGCCTGCATTTGCTGATGAAAAGCTAAATGAAGTGATTGCCGGAGCAAGAATTTTCTTTTGATTTTCTTTGATTTTCTTAACTTTTTCTTTTTGAGCATTGAAAGAAAAACGGAAATAAACTAAAACCAAAATCAATAATCCGATACCAACCCATACTAAGCGATTTATCAATAGATCACCTTCAAGCATTACAATGCTGTAGTTCTTTTCCGAAGGTGTAAAATATTTTGTCATAATTTCAAATGGTCTGGCACCAAAAGGATCGAGAAGATTTGCGATCCATTCATTTTTTATATCCTTGGTGAGTCCATCGGAAATACCATACATCACCAAAATCATCATTGCTCCGATAAAGGAAACAATAGTGCTTCTGAAAATAATAGCAAGTGAAAAGAGTAATACTCCTGAAATAAATACATTTGGAATACCGAAAGCGATTAGTCCTTGAAAGTGTGCGGACAAATAGATTTCCCCAAAACGTTCAGCTGGCGCTGCAAAAGGAAGGATTGGAGCAATGACGGGAGCTAATAGTGCACCAATGGAAAGACCAAGCATTGGGATGATTGATACTATTAATGCACCTATAAATTTCCCAAAAAAATAATCACGCTTACTAATTGGTGAAGAAAATATAAATTGATACATTCCATACTGAAAGTCCCGATTAGCCGTAGCATTCATGAAAGCTGTCGTCATGAGGAGAAAAAATATTGGAACTATAATATAGAAAAGCTGTATTTGGTAAGGAGCGTTTTTAAAGACATTTGCCGCATTGCTGCCTATCACTAAATTGTCTGAAATCGTTGAAGAAAATGTGAAGACCACATTAATAAACATAAAAATCCAGATCATTGGTGTTTTCAACCAATATTTTAATTCGTGTCGTATAAATTTCCACATAAGATTAAAAATATCAGGTTAAACCAATTCGTTAAGTTTCGCGAAAAATACGTCTTCCAATGTTTCTTCGGCTTTTGTAAAACCGTTCAGGTCGCTTTCTGAAAAAACATGGATCAGCGGATTTCCGCCCACAAGTTTATTCGAAATGATTTTGTATTGTTCCTGATATGTTGGCAGTTCGGCTTTTGTAACTTTCTTTTCATAGACTTTGCCTTTAATTTCAAGCAAAGCATCGTCTGTATTTCCGCTGAAAAGTACGCGGCCTTTGTCCATTACTGCCATTTGCGTACACAATTCGCGTACGTCCTGAACAATGTGTGTAGAAAGGATTACGATGATATTTTCACCAATTTCACTAAGGATATTGTAAAAACGGTTTCTTTCTCCCGGATCGAGACCGGCGGTTGGTTCGTCAACAATAACAAGTTTTGGGTTTCCGATCAGGCATTGCGCGATTCCGAAACGCTGGCGCATTCCGCCGCTATAACTGCTTACGGCATTTTTGCGGTGATCCCACAAATTGACTTTTACCAGTAGCTGTTCAACGATTTGTTTGCGGTCTGATTTGGAATTGAAACCTTTCAGCAAAGCGAGGTGATCCAATAAATCAACTGCAGAAGTGCGGGGATAAACCCCAAATTCCTGCGGAAGGTAGCCGAGTACTTTTCGAACAGAATCCTTATCGTTTAAAACATCGATGTCGCCTAGCATTACCGAGCCGCTGTCGGCATCCTGCAAAGTGGCAAGTGTCCGCATGAGTGATGATTTCCCTGCGCCGTTAGGGCCAAGAAGCCCGAACATTCCTTTGTTGATGGTAAGTGAGACATTATTCAGCGCATGAACGCCGTTGCTGTATTGCTTGTCTAAATTTTGAATGGTTAATTGCATGATTGTGTTTGGTTTGATTTTGTGGTTTGACTGTTAGAACATTTTTTTGTTACAAAATGAATGTGTTTTTGTAAATGCATCGATACTGGACAAATAAAAACATCCGCCAATGACGGATGCTTAACTACTAACTTTAACTAATTCATTCCTGTCTGACCGATCCTCCGGAACTCTCTTCCTTTGTAACGTTTTTCGGGATTTTATGATAACCGATTGAAGCGCCGCTTGAAGCTTTTCCGGATAGGCTTATAATCGGGGTAACATCAGTCGAGCTCCCGCTTGAACCTTGGGATGTCACTTCATTTGCCTGAAGTTTTTCAGCATTGATGACACTTCCGCTGCTGGCATTGGTTTCAAGCTTGAGCGCTTTTCCACCTACTTCCATTGTGCTTCCGCTGGTTGTTTCGAGAGAAATGTTATCGGCTTCAACATCTATGTCAATGTTGCTTCCGCTACTGGCTTCAACTGCGATGTTTTCGGTGATTAAAGTATTGACGCTTGAAATCGATGAGCCGCTGCTACTGCTCAGGCCGCTGATTACAGGCATTTTTACGGTAACTTTTGGCGTCTTTTTGGAATTATAGCCTTCTCTCGCTTTTACTATCAAAACACCATTTTCAACGTTAGTAAGGATAAGCTTTTGCAGGTTGTCATCGGCTTCGACTGTTATTGATTTGTCTTTTGACTGCTCGATAACAAGCGAAATTCCGTGGCTTACTTCTACTTTACTGAACTCTTCATTAACTGAACGGTTTTCAATTGTAATGTTTCCGCTTCCTTTTTCGCTTCCAAAATTAATGTCATAGCGGCATGATGAAAACAATAGGGCAATGAAAATTCCAAAGGCTAATTTTGTTAAAAAAACGAGGACTTTTACCATGATTATTTGTTTTTAATGATTACTCCGTTTATATCGGTGGTCAAACCTTTATTGCTTGTCGATTCCTTTACGATAATAGCGTGGCCATTTACTTTTACCGTTGTTGTGGTTGTTACCGTCGTATCTTTTGAAATCCCGTTTTCAACATCATCATATTCATTTTCTTCGATTGGGCAATCCAGGCAGATTACTTTATTTTCGCCTACACGATACGTATAATCGGCAGAACTGTAATGAAGATTAAAATAATCATCTGACGACGCATCATACCTGCGAACGCTTTCATGTGTTTTGAATTTGGTTCCTTTTGGCAGATATAATGTAATCTCTACTTCCTGGTTGCGGAATTTATTTTTAAAATCAGTCAGCAAATAATTGTCTAAAATTAACTGATTTCCAACAATTTTGTATCCGTATTGGATTTTTTCTGCGGTTTTTTTCGCAACAGAAAGCGATTTTCCCTTGGCTTCCTTTTCAATCTGGATGTATGCAAATTTCTCATCGGTTTTTTCTATGCGGAATTCTACCTGGTTTGAATAGATTACATCATTGTCAGTCGAATCCTGCGTTATGACAAAATCATTATAGTCAGAAACATTTTTTGAGAAATATTGGTTGTGTACGAATTTGATATGCAGCGTATCGTTTGGATTCAGGTTAATGGTTTCTTTTTTTACAACCCTTCCTTCAACGGCAAACTGCGTCATTTGGTTTATACCGATTGAAATAAGTATTCCGACAGAAATTATCCATAAGGCAAGCAGGCCGTAATTTACAACATTTCCTAATGATTTCATGTTTGTGATCAGTAATTTAAAACCCAATAACATCAGGTAGAAAAACGGAATCCCGACCGCAAAAAACATCAGCAGGCCAAATGACCATATAGGATATTCTGAATAATTTCCTGCTTCAATAAAATCCTGCCACGGAAATGGCGTGAAAACTGATGAGCCTAAAGTAAAAACCCCGATCAGCAGCATTACCAGTACAGGCAATGTCCCGATTACCAAAAATGCACCAAGGATTTTGGCAAAGACTTTAAAGATGCTCACGAATACGTCACCGATGCTTGAGGCAAATTTCTCAGCCCCGGTTTTTACCTGGTTTCCCATTTTGTCGTAATTCGCACTTTTAAATTTATCGGAAACATTCTCAAATTCTTCACGCACCTTCCGTTCAATATTGGAAATTGTAACGGGTTCTCCGGTCATTTCGAGTTTTTCAGCAGTTGTTACTGCTTCAGGCATAACAATCCACAAAACGATATAGGCAATTATTCCTGTTCCAAAACCTGCAAAAACCAATATTACCAAAAAGATTCTGAGCCAAACCGGGTCAATCCCGAAGTAATGGCCAAGACCTGCCGACACACCGCCGATCATGCCTCTTTCTTTGTCACGGTAAAGTTTTTTTGTCACGCGTCCGCTATAAACCGGATTTGGTTGTGGTTCATTGTCATTATCAATCCTGTAATCTTCAGGCTGTCCCATTATGGTGATAATTTCGTCGACTTCTTTTGCGTTGATGACTTGTTTGTCATTTGTATGCTTTTCCATGATCAGTTCACCGATACGCATTTCGATATCCTTGATGATTTCGTCCTGTCCGTTTGAATTGGAAAGCGAACGTTTTATCGCGTCAAAGTAACGTGTCAATTTTTGGTATGCGTCTTCATCAATGTGAAAAAACATTCCTCCTAAATTTATGTTTACAGTTTTGTTCATGACTATTGTTTTTGGTTTGTGATTATGTTTACAGCGTCGGATAATTCAGTCCATGTGCCGTTTAATTCGTTTAAAAATGTTTGTCCAATTTCAGTTAAGCCGTAATATTTCCTTGGCGGCCCCGATGTTGATTCTTCCCAACGGTAGTTGAGCAATCCGTCATTTTTTAGTCTTGTGAGCAACGGATAAACCGTTCCTTCCACCACAAGCAGTTTTGCGTTTTTGAGCGTGTCTAAAATTTCAGAAGTATAGGCATCTTTTTCTTTTAATACGGATAAGATACAGAACTCTAAAACACCTTTACGCATTTGGGCTTTCGTGTTTTCTATGTTCATGATTTCGTTATTTTTTTAAGTTCAGCTAATGTTTTCATTTCAATTTTTGGTTTGCTTAATTGGCTGAGTAAGCTGTTTTAGTTGTCAGGATGGACACTATTGTGTTTTGTAGCAATTTTAGAGATTTCTGAAATTTCTCGGTTTTCTGATACTTGTGCCTGTGCTGCTATTCCTAATAAGAATATGGCCAGCGTTGTAATGATTTTTAACATGATTTTCGATTTTTGATTGATGATTGATTTGCTATTTTAAGAATGGAATTGTCAGTGGAAATTTGTAATCGTTTCCATTTGATGCTTTTATGGCTGCGTTAATGATTAGGAAAAACTCGATTGCTTTGAGGAAAATGAATGTGATAATCGCAACACTTCCCACAACGACTATTACCGACATGTTCTCCGGCCTGAAGTTTTCATAAAAGAAATCATGCTGGCGGTTTGTTCCCCAAAATTCAATTTCACGTAAAAGGCTTACCAGGAAAATAGGCACGGCAATTAATGCCAACAATAGCGTATATAAAAATAAACTCAGTTGAAAATTAATAGCTTGCTTTCCATTTGCGTTGATAAACGCCGATCTTTCTTTAAACGCGCCCCAGATTATCATCGGGAAGATGAAATTCCCAAACGGAATAAAGTACTGCGTTAAAGCACTAAGGTGAAGTGCCGTAGCTGTGTTTTTGTCGTTTGAAGTTGTTGGTGTCATGATTTAATTTTTTTGATTGATTGTGATTTGATTGATGATTGAAACCTGCTTTTTAAAACTACTATCGATAAGCTATTAATTTCTTATACAAAGATACAACTAAAAAAAGGTATTATGCAATACAAAGTACTTATAATTAACAAAATATTAACAATTATTTATTTAGTATAGTTTCATTTAAAATGAGTATATTTCCGGAAAATATCAGTAAATTATGGACTTCACGCCGAGTAAATTCAATAAATTCCTTTTCTTTAAATTACCTTCAGCTTATTTGTGCGGCGTTCGTGTTAAAGAAATTTCTTCCGAAAAATGCATGGTTTCAGTTAAACATCGCTGGATAAACCAAAATCCTTTTAACTCAATGTATTTTGCTGTACAGGCGATGGCTGCTGAACTAACGACTGGCGCATTGGTAATTGCAGCAATTCAAAAAAGCAACAGGAAAATATCAATGCTCGTAGCCAGAAATAAATCGGAGTTTACAAAAAAAGCCACCGGTAGGATTACATTTATATGTAAGGACGGATATATAATTGAAGAAGCGGTTAAAAACGCGATAGCCACCGGCGAAGGCCAGACTTTCTGGATGAAATCTGTTGGTGTTGATGAAAACGGAGTTCAGGTTTCTGAGATGGATTTTGAATGGAGCATTAAGCTGAAATAGCTTAAAAGTATTGATTTCATTGGTCTGGCCAAAGTTAAAGCTAACCCAATTAACTTTTAATTTTTGATTAGGCGATGTACTTTTGAAACAAAACAAAACGCATGAAAATTCTCATTACGGGTGCAACAGGTTTAGTAGGAAATGAATTAGTTTCCTTATTGCTTCAAAATGGAGTTTCGGTTAATTACCTGACAGTTTCAAAAAATAAAATTGAAGACGAGGCAAATTACAAAGGTTTTTATTGGAATCCGGCACAGGGAATCATAGATGAAAATTGTCTTATGGGCGTAGACGCAATTATTCATCTTGCCGGCGCTAATATCGCAAAAAGATGGACTAAAAATTACAAACAGGAAATCATCGAAAGCCGTATCCTTTCATCAAATCTTATCTATAAAGCATTAAAATCAAACCATCATCAGGTAAAACAAATCGTTTCAGCCTCGGCAATAGGCATTTATCCCGACAGTCTTAACAACGAATATACTGAAGAAACACAATCAGTTGACGACAGTTTTCTAGGAAACGTAGTCCTGAAATGGGAACAAAGCATTGATAAATTCAAGTCACTGGATATTAAAGTCTGCAAACTCCGCACAGGCCTTGTTTTATCTAATAAAGGCGGCGCACTGATGCAAATGCTCAAAGCGATAAAATTAGGGCTTGGCGCACCTTTTGGAACAGGAAAACAGTTTCAGTCCTGGATCCATATCCATGATCTTGTGGCAATGTATTTTTGTGCTGTTCAAAACCAGTGGGAAGGCGTTTTTAATGCGGTTGCGCCAAACCCGGCAACAAATAAGGAACTTACAGCCAAAATCGCAAAAAAACTCAAAAAGCCATTGTTTCTCCCAAGTATCCCGCAATTCCTGATGCGATTGGTATTTGGCGAAATGCACATTATACTATTTACAAGCCAGAATGTAAAATCCGGAAAATCTGAAAAAAACGGATTTACCTTCAAATACAGGACGCTTGATAAAGCGCTGTCGCATCTTCTCACGCTGGCATAATATTTTTGTATTATTGCCTGATTTCAACCCAATATCAAATCATTGTTTTACATTTGATGCCAATTGCTGAGTGACAATTTGGCATCATGAAATGCTTTGGCAGCACTTTTGTAAAGACAGAAAAGAATTTTGAAAAATGAATATTAAAAATATTTTTAAAAATAAAACAAAAATGACTACTGAAAATACTGAAATAGACAAGGAATTGGATGACGCGACATTAGAGAATAACGCAAATGGCGAACTGATTATAGAAGAATTAAGTATTGAAGAGCAATTAACAAAAGATCTGGCTTCTGAAAAAGACAAGTTTATCCGTCTTTTTGCCGAGTTCGAAAACTACAAAAGAAGAACGGCCAAAGAGCGTATCGAATTGTTTAAAACGGCAAACCAGGATGTGCTTCAGGCAATGCTTCCCGTGATGGATGATTTTGACAGAGCATTGGTCGAAATCAAAAAATCGGATAACGAATCACTTGCAAAGGGTGTCGAATTGATTTATGAAAAATTAAAAAACACATTGACTTCCAAAGGATTGGAGCCTGTTGAGGTGAAAACCGGGGATATTTTCAATGCCGATTTTGCCGAAGCCATTACGCAAATTCCTGCGCCTTCACCAAATCTTAAAGGTAAAGTGGTTGATGTACTTGAAAAAGGATACAAATTAGGAGACAAAATTATTCGTTTTCCAAAAGTCGTTATAGGTAATTAAGATGAAAAAGGATTTTTACGAAATATTAGGCGTTACAAAAAATGCGGATGCTGCGGAAATTAAAAAGGCCTACAGGAAAAAAGCCATAGAGTATCATCCTGACAAAAATCCGGGTGATAAAGAAGCTGAAGAAAAATTCAAGCTCGCTGCCGAAGCTTATGAAGTTCTGAGCGATCCGCAAAAGAAAGCAAAATACGACCAGTTTGGCCATCAGGCATTTGAAGGCGGCGGCGGTTTTAGCGGTGGCGGAATGAATATGGATGATATTTTCAGCCAGTTCGGAGATATTTTCGGAAGCGCGTTTGGCGGCGGATTCGGCGGATTCGGCGG
>CAZSDN010000081.1:0-11927 GCA_964605595.1 uncultured Flavobacterium sp.
TTCGTTAAATTAACAAAATTTTAAGTTCGTTTAGTTCGGCTACAGCCGAACTAACTTTTATCTTTGCCCCATACTATTTGAAATATGGATATAATAAAAGAAAAAAAAGAATTGATTGAAATGTTCGGGATACATTTCGAAACGCTACATAATCTTCCGCCATTAGCTTCAAGGATACTGGGAACTTTGATTGTTGATTGCTGCAAATCGGGATTGACTTTCGAAGAATTAGTAGAGCGTATGAATGCCAGCAAAAGTTCGGTTTCAACAAATCTGAATTTACTTTTGAAAATCGGGAAAATCCAATACTATACGGTTTCCGGTGACCGCAAAAAATATTTCAAACCTTCTCCTTTTAGTGAAAGGCTCGCGAATTATCAAAAAATGATAGTCCTCGAAAAACAGCTTATCGAAAAAATCTTAGCCTATCGCGAAAAAACGATTTCCTGCCCTGAAGAACTTTGCAACCTGGAAAATGTCAAAGCATATAAAACACACATCCTCGATGTAGAAAAATTGCTGGCAAAAACAATCGAAAAATTTAAAGAAATTGAAAACACAAACAAACCCAATTAATATAGTAATGAGAAAAATCAAATCATTTTCAGCATTAGCACTTATGCTCATCATAGTTTCCTGTGGTAAAAAGCAGGAACAGGCGCAGGCTCCGGCCGGTCCAATGCCATTCCCCGTACAAAAAGCAATTAATCAGGACGCAACTGTTTACCAAACATATACTGCCAATCTTGAAGGACAACAAAACGTAGAAATCCGTCCAAAAGTCAGCGGGTTCATTCAGAAGATTTATGTTGATGAAGGACAGGTTGTACGCAAAGGGCAATTGCTTTTCAAACTTGAAACCGATACACAAAACCAGGACGCAAGCGCAAGCAAAGCAGCCGTAAACGCGGCTCAGGTTGAAGTCGATCGTTTGATCCCGCTGGTTGACAGAAAAATCATCAGCAATGTTGTGCTCGAAACCGCCAAAGCAAAACTGGCACAGGCAAAAAGCAGTTATAATGCGGTAATTGCGACAATTAATTTCGGAACAATAAAATCTCCTGTTGACGGTGTTATTGGAAGCATTCCGTTTAAAGAAGGAAGCCTTGTAAGTTCGACTTCGGAAATTCCGCTTACAACCGTTTCCGATACCAAGAAAATGCGGGCTTATTTTACATTAAATGAAAAAGAGTTACTCGATTTCAATCGTACATTCAAAGGAGTGACAACTTCCGAAAAACTTAAAACAGTTCCATCGGTAGAATTGGTTTTGGTTGATAATTCAATCTACGAACATAAAGGAAAAATCGAAACCATCAACGGAATCATGAACGCTTCAACCGGAACAACAAACTTCAGAGCCGAATTCCCTAATCCGCAAGGAATCCTTCGCAGCGGAAGCAGCGGCGTTATCCGTTTACCCGTCGAACAGAAAAACGTAACGCTTATTCCACAAAACGCTGTCTTCGAAATGCAGGGAAAACAAATGGTTTATGTAGTCGGGAAAGACAATAAGGTAGTTTCTCGGATCATTGAAACCAGTGGGACTTCTGACCTGAATTTCATCGTAAAATCAGGAATCGAAGAAGGCGAAATGATCGTCACCGAAGGAACATCAAAGCTTAAGGAAGAAATGCAGATTATCCCGCAACAAGCATCGAAAGAAGCCGTAACCTCAACAATCAAAAAATAAGGAGCCATGATAAAAATGTTTATTAACCGTCCGGTCCTTTCGACCGTGATCTCCATATTGATTGTTATCTTGGGGATTCTGGGACTGACTTCGCTCCCAATCGAACAATATCCGAGTATTGCGCCTCCAACGGTTCAAGTTAATGCTACATACACCGGAGCGAATGCAGAAACTGTTTTGAACAGCGTTATCACGCCTTTGGAAGAAGAAATCAATGGTGTTGAAGGAATGACATACATGACTTCATCAGCTGCGAATGACGGTTCTGCAAAAATTTCCGTTTACTTTGAACTGGGCGTTGATCCTGATATTGCCGCCGTAAACGTACAAAACCGTGTTTCAAGGGCTACAAGCAAACTTCCGGGAGCAGTCGTGCAAACCGGGGTTACAACTTTGAAAAGCCAGACGAGCGCGTTAATGTTCTTTGCTTTGTATTCAAACAACAAAGACTTTGATGAAACATATATTCAGAATTATGCAAAAATCAACCTTGTACCAAAATTACAGCGTGTAAAAGGTGTTGGCCAGGTAAATGTTTTTGGGGCGAAAGATTACTCGATGCGAATCTGGATCGATCCCAAGAAAATGGCTGCTTATGGCGTTACGCCAAAAGATATCCAGGCCGCGTTGCAGGAACAAAACGTTGAAGCAGCTCCGGGTAAATTTGGCGAAAATGCCGAAGGTGTCTATGAATATGCCATCAAATACAAAGGCCGTTTATCACAAATTTCCGAGTATGAAAATATTGTCGTAAAATCAATCGGAAACGGAAATTTCCTTCATTTGAAAGATGTCGCGACTGTCGAATTAGGCGGATTCAATTACGGAACCAAAAACATCGCAATGGGAAAAGAAGGTGTTGCCGTCGGGGTTTTCCAAACCGCGGGTTCCAATGCGCAGGATATCATTACTGAAGTGCTGCAAATCCTTGACGAAACCAAACCGGATTTCCCAAAAGGCGTAGATTATATCGTACCATTTAATACAAAAACGTTCCTTGATGCATCGATTGACAAAGTAATTTCAACGTTGATCGAAGCGTTCATTCTTGTATTTATAGTTGTGTTCCTGTTTCTTCAGGATTTACGCTCCACTCTGATTCCGGCGATTGCCGTTCCGGTTGCTATCATCGGAACTTTTTTCTTCCTGCAATTATTCGGGTTTTCGATAAATATGTTAACGCTTTTTGCGATGATTCTCGCAATTGGAATTGTCGTCGATGATGCGATCGTCGTCGTCGAAGCCGTTCATGCCAAGCTTGACAACGGTGCAAAATCCGGAAAGGAAGCCACGGTTTCTGCCATGAGCGAAATTACCGGTGCGATTATTTCAATTACGCTTGTGATGTCGGCGGTATTTATTCCGGTATCGTTCCTTAGCGGCCCATCGGGCGTGTTTTACCAGCAATTTGCGATTACGCTTGCTATAGCGATCCTGATTTCAGCTGTAAATGCGTTGACATTGAGCCCGGCACTTTGCGCACTTTTCCTAAAACCTCACGCTGATGAGCACGGACATACAAAGAACCTGAAAGAGCGTTTCTTTATCGCATTCAACGCAGGTTTTGATAAAATGAACGATAAATACAAACGTTCTCTTGGTTTCTTAGTCCGTAAAAAATGGATTACAGTTATCGGATTGGCGGTATTTACGGGAATTACAATCCTATTGTTCCAAACTACGCCGGCCGGATTTATCCCTAACGAAGACCGTGGAATCATTATGGCCGATTTGACAATGCCTCCGGGAACAACATTGGAGAAAACCGAAAAAACAGTAAAGCAGCTCGACTCAATTTTAGACTCGATGGATATTGTTGAAGCGCGTATGAACGTTGTCGGTTTTAGTTTACTTAATAGCGTTAACGGTGGTTCATACGGATTTACCGTAATAAAACTGAAAGACTGGAAAGACCGTAAAGAAGCCAACCAATCTGTAGATGCGGTAGTTGGTGAACTTTTTGGGAAAACAGCCGGTTTCAAAGATGCGCGTGTGCTTTTCTTTACACCGCCAAGTGTTCAGGGATTTGGTACCGCTGATGGTTTCGAATTCAAGATCCAGGATAAAGGCGATGATGATTGGGCAAAAGTCAGCAAGGTTTCCAATGAATTTTTGGCTGAACTTGCCAAACGTCCTGAAATCCAGTATGCGATGACCAATTTCAATCCTGCATTTCCTCAATACGAAATGGATATTAATGTAGAACGCGCTAAAGATGCGGGCGTTTCGGTTTCGGATATTTTCAATACGATGCAAGGTTATTATGGCGGGCTTTACACTACCGATTTCAACAAATTCGGAAAACAATACCGTGTCATGATCCAGGCAAAACCTTCCGAAAGGGCAAATGAGCAATCCATCCACAATATTTATGTGAAAAATGCAGCAGGACAACAGGTTGCCATCAGCCAGTTTGTAGATTTCAAACGCATTTACGGCCCGGAAGCTGTGGCGCGTTTCAACATGCTGAAAGCGGTTAATGTAAACGGAAAAGCAAATCCGGGATTCTCATCGGGCGACGCGATTAAAGCCGTCCAGGAAGTTGCGGCTGCGCATTTACCAAGCACTTACACTTATGAATTTTCCGGAATGACACGTGAGGAAATCCTTGCGGGTTCACAGGCAATTGGTGTATTCTTGTTGAGTTTGATATTCGTTTACTTTCTTTTGAGCGCGCAATATGAAAGTTATTTGACACCATTATCCGTAATCCTTTCGCTTCCTGTCGGGATTGCCGGGGCGATTGGTTTTGTGAAACTTGCCGGATTGGAAAACAACATTTATTTCCAGGTTGCGCTCATTATGCTTATAGGGCTTTTAGCTAAGAATGCCATCCTGATCGTTGAGTTTGCTTTACAGCGGAGACGCGACGGAATGTCCTTGTTTGATGCTGCAATTAATGGTGCGCACGCACGTTTACGCCCAATTCTGATGACTTCGCTCGCCTTCATTTTCGGTTTGATGCCATTAGCTTTTGCAAGCGGCGTTGGAGCAGTCGGAAACCGTTCGATTGGTATGGGCGCCGTTGGCGGAATGCTTATCGGTACGATATTCGGAGTATTTGTCATTCCGGTTTTGTTCGTGATTTTTCAAAGCCTGCAGGAACGCATTTCGGGCAAACCGAAACCTGAAACCACTGAAGAAATTACACTTTAAATTACTACCATGAACCAGAAAAATCTATATAGAGTCACAACTATTGCCGTCCTTGCGCTTTTGATGCAAGCGTGTTTTACGGCAAAAACCTATGAAAGGCCGCAAGTTAATACAGACAACAGCCTTTACCGCAATAATGAAAAAACCGACAGCACTTCGCTTGCCGATATTTCATGGGATCAGCTTTTTACCGATCCGATGTTGCAGGGATATATCCAAAAAGGACTGGAAAATAATTATGATGTTCGTATTGCAATGCAAACCATTGCTGCCGCAAATTCAAACCTGAAACAAGGAAAAGCGGGCTACCTGCCAACTTTTTCGCTTGGCGCCGATTGGACACATCAGGAGATTTCAAAAAACAGCCAGTTTGGGGCAATCCTCGCCAACCGGAGTATCGATCAGTTTCAATTTACCGGAAACCTTTCTTGGGAAGCAGACATTTGGGGAAAGATCAGAAGTAACAAACGGGCTGCGAATGCAAGTTATCTTCAATCTATTGCCGCACAACAAGCAGTTCAAACGCAGCTGATTTCGAGCATCGCATCGGGATATTTCCAGCTAATGGCTTTGGACGCGCAACTTAAAGTTGTAGATTCAACCTTGGGCAACCGCAATAAAAGTATCGAAACCATCAAAGCGTTAAAAGATGCAGGAAGCGTAAATGAAGTTGGTGTAAAACAAACCGAAGCACAATTATATGCAACCCAATTAATCCGTGAAGATTTATCTAATAACATTGTTGTCCTTGAAAATACGCTGAACATTTTAATGGGCGAATCCCCGAAAAAAATTGAAAGAGGAACTTTTGAAAACCAGAAAATCAAAGCCGATATTAACGTTGGAGTTCCAGCACTATTGTTGCGCAAACGCCCGGATGTGATCGCTGCCGAATACAACCTCATCAATATGTTCGAACTCACAAATGTGGCAAAGAGTAATTTTTATCCTGCTTTGCGCGTAACGGCAACCGGCGGTTTCCAGAGCGTTGAATTAGACCAGTGGTTCAGCGCGAATTCGATTTTTGCAAATGTAGTAACCGGATTAACACAGCCGATTTTTAACCAAAGGCAAATCAGGACGCGCCATGAAATAGCGAAATCAAATCAGGAAAAAGCATTTCTTCAGTTTGAGCAATCGCTGTTAATCGCGGGAAAAGAAGTTTCAGACGCACTGCAGCAATATAAGAATGAAAGCAACAAGCTTGCAATTCGCAGCCAACAGGTAAATGCTTTAAAACAGGCGGCAAATTTCTCGGATGAATTGCTGACTTACGGAATGGTAAATTACCTGGAAGTGCTTACCGCTAAAGACAATGCGCTAAACACAGAACTCAATTTAATTGACAACCAATACAAACAATACAACGCAATCATCGTGCTTTATAAAGCGCTTGGCGGTGGCTGGCAATAACGTTTATTTAATTTTTTGTTTAGGAATCCCATCAGGTGTTATTTTCTGATGGGATTTTTCATATCCATAAATCACTTGCTTATTTCCATCCTGAAAAAGGATTTTTGCTCAAATAAGCATTATAATACCGTTGATCGTTAGTAACTTCTTTTCCCAGCCAATCTGGTTTTTCAAAACTCTCATCTTCCGATTTGAGTTCAATTTCAGCTAAAAGCAATCCTTGATTTTCACCATGAAATTCATCAACTTCATAAACATGGTTTCCTATTTTGACTTCGTAACGCGTTTTATCGATGATTCCTTTTTCGCAAATTGCCAACAGCGATTTTGCTTCAGAAAGCGGCAGCGCGGTTTCCCATTCCAAACGCGTCATTCCGGACTCGTTCCCTTTTCCTTTGACAGTCAGGAAACCGGTTTCATCTTTAATCCGAATTCGTACAGTTCGCTCGGGATCTGAATTCAGATAACCTTGCGCGATACGTTTTTTTGAGTAAGCCTGCGTTTTGAAAGCATCCGAATTAACTAAAAACTTGCGTTCAATTTCAATCATTCCGATATTATTTTTATGGGCAAGTTAATACATTTTGAGGCTTAGATTCGTATTTTTACTGAAGATACATTCAAATGAGACTTAAATTTTCCCGACATCAAAAAGCTACAGCAGTAGAATTCCTGATTGAAAGCCATGCCAAAAACAAATTTGCGGTTCATGACGAAGAAGATCCTGAACTCTTAATCAGGCTGGTGCAGCTTTTACGCCCAAAACATCCGAAAAGCGTTCCGGTAATAGACATTCACGAAATAATTATATTCCTGAACCAGAATCCAGCCTGTGCGATTGCGCTTTCAGACTATATTAAATCGTTATTGCGCAAAAAGAAGTTTAATAAATTCCTTTCGGATGCGGCAATTTTACAGGATGTCGATTTCCTGTTTGAAGTACGCAAACGCATTTACGCAAAAATCCTTCCCAACCAACCACAAAAAGACCGTTTGGAATATATTCTCAATCAGGTTTTTTACCTTGCTTCCGACACGGTCTGGATTAATAAAATTCCGCGGCAGCAAATCGATGCGCTTTTTGATGCGTTGGAATTTGATACAATATATGAATCGGTTGAACCGTATTCGGCACTTTCAGAAATGATGGTCTCAATGAGCCTGATCATGCAGCGTGTAAGCGGCCGTGCGATGGAAACCGACGTTATTAAAATGGTTCCCGAATTCGATGATCTTGAAAGTCCGTTTACCGCTTTTGAAGTCGAATTACTGCAAATTGAGGAACGCATCCGGAATTCGGAAAATCATTTTATACTTTCTGAAGACCTTTCCTACAGGCAATTATTGGTACTGCATAATCAGTGTGAAGAATTTGTAGACAAAGCGTTCCATAACAGCTCAAAATACGGGATTTCATTGCGCGTCAATCAAAACCTGCTTAAAATCCGACAGCAATTAGAACGCATTAAAGTATTGATGCCCTTACTTACTGTAAAAACGGACCAGGATAAAAAAGAAAATACCATTAATCTGGCTTTGCAGCTTATAAAATATAATTGCTATAAAAACAACGTTCGAAAGTTTATTTCTGAAAGTACGCAATTGATTTCATACGAAATTACGCAACACACCGCCAAAACCGGAGAACATTACATTACGCAATCCAGAAAAGAATATTTTAAAATGTTTCGCGCCGCTTTGGGTGGCGGGCTTATTGTTGGGATTTTGTGCATCATCAAAATCCTGATAGCCAAAATCGACAGCAGTTATTTTGGGCATGCCTTTTTATACAGCATGAATTATGCGATGGGATTTATCGCAATTTATCTGCTTTCCTTTAGTTTAGCGACCAAACAGCCGGCAATGACCGCATCAGCTTTGGTTCGGGCTTTAGAAGAAGACAGTAAAAAACAAGGTAAACATTCTGAGAAATATTCGTCTTTCGCAATACTTTTCGCAAGGGTTTTCCGATCACAATTTATTGCATTTGTTGGAAATGTGATTATGGCTTTTCCTGTTTCTATGCTTGGAATCTGGCTGATTGATTACTATTTTGATAACAATATTGCCCAAACGAAATGGACAATATTAATCAATGATTTGAGTCCGGTGCATTCATTAGCGATAGTACACGCAGCGATAGCGGGAATTTTCCTTTTCCTTTCCGGAATTATATCGGGAAGCATTGCAAACCGTGACAAACACAACCAGGTTTACTTTAGGATCCAGGAACATCCATGGCTTAAAAAGACATTTGGAAAATACAGGACAATGAAGATTTCAAACTTGTATGAAAAAAAATGGGCCGGAATTATCTCGAACTTTTGGTTTGGTGTTTTTATGGGAACAACTTCTATCGTCGGGCTTTTTTTAGGCCTGAATCTCGACATCCGCCACATTACCTTTGCGAGCGGAAATCTCGCGCTTGGGTTATATGGTTCAGGTTTTACAGTTGACAATTCTATGCTTTTTTGGGGAATTTTCGGAATCGGGATTATCGGCTTGGTAAACTTCATGGTTAGTTTCGGGCTTTCGCTCGGATTGGCTTTCCGTTCTCGAAACATCGCTTTATATGAATTGATTTATGTGGCGTCATCAATCTGGAATCACTTTAAAAGCAAGACTTTCAGTTTCTTCTTTCCGACTGAGAGAAAAGAAAAAACCACAAATGCAGAAATTATCTAACGGATGAATAAATTTATTTTCGAATTTTGTTAGATGGAAATTCCGCCGGCAAACAGAAAAATTATTCACATTGACATGGATGCTTTTTATGCATCGGTCGAGCAAATGGATAATCCTTTACTGCGCGGGAAAGCTGTTGCAGTTGGCGGAAATGAGCGGCGTGGAGTAGTTTCGGCGGCGAGTTATGAAGCGCGCAAGTTTGGCGTTCGAAGTGCTCTAAGCGGTGTTTTGGCCAAAAAATATTGCCCCGACCTGATATTTGTCAAACCGCGATACGACCGATACAAAGAAATCTCGCAAAAAATCAGGAAAATCTTTTTGGATTATACCGATTTGGTTGAGCCGCTTTCCCTTGATGAAGCCTATCTCGACGTTACCGAAAACAAAAAAGGAAATCCGAGCGCCACGCTGATTGCAAAAGAAATCCGTAAACGTATTTTTGACGAGGTTGGCCTGACTGCTTCAGCCGGAATTTCGATCAATAAATTTATCGCTAAAGTCGCTTCAGATTACAACAAGCCAAACGGGCAGAAAACAGTAAACCCGGATGAAGTCATTTCGTTTTTGGAAGAACTTCCGATCGGGAAATTTTATGGCGTCGGGAAAGTCACGCGGGATAAAATGTATCATCTGGGAATTTTCACGGGATTGGATTTAAAATCAAAACCGCTTGACTTCCTGGAAAAAAATTTCGGGAAATCCGGAACCTATTATTATTACATTGTGCGCGGCATCCACAACAGTGAGGTCAAAGCCGAACGAGTTGCAAAATCAGTCGCAACCGAACATACTTTTTCTGAAAACCTTACTTCGGAAATCTTTATGGCAGAGAAACTCGAAGTAATTTCGGCCGAACTCGAAAATCGCTTGAAACGATACAATATTGCCGGAAAAACAGTAACGCTTAAAATAAAATACAGTGATTTTACGCTTCAAACCCGAAGTAAAACGCTTCCTTATTTTGTTTCAGACAAAGCTTTATTGTTAGAAACAGCGAAAGAATTACTGTATCAGGAAAAAATGAAAGATTCAGTCAGGCTTCTCGGAATCTCACTGGCCAACTTAAATACCGAAGTCAAAAAAACAGTTGTCGTTCAGCTCAAATTTGACTTCTGACAAAATGCATCAAACATTAAATCTTACTTAATTATTCCATTTTGTACGATTTAAATTTAAATTTGTTAAAACATCTCCGATGACCGATTTTAAACAATATGATGAGGCCGTTTTGGAAAATCTTAAACGCATAAGGTTAAATATAATGCCTTTGCAGTGCTGGGATTTTTTTGGCAATTCATTTAAAGAGCTTTCGGAAAATCTCGCAGATTCCCGGAACATACAGTTTTTCGCCCTCGAAAACAAATGGGTTTTTGAAGCCGATTATCAGGAAGCGCTCGAAAATAATACCACAATCATTGTAACAAATCCAAATATTGAAATCGTTTATTCATCGGCCAATGTAATCAAAATGAATGGTTACAAACCTGATGAAATCATAGGTAAAAGCCCGAAAATGTTCCAGGGCATAGAAACTTCAAAAGAAATAACCGCTCAAATAGGCAACGCCATCAGGCAAAAAAAACCGTTCGAGCAAACGATTGTCAATTATCACAAAGACGGCAGCGCTTATGATTGCCACATAAAAGGATTTCCTGTTTTTAATATAAAAGGCCAATTATGCCATTTTATCGCTTTTGAGAAAGTAGCCTGATTTGTTTAACAGAAATTTGTTTCCAACCCTGTCGTTCTTCATTTCGGTGATGCGTATCTTTGCTTTTTAAACCCTTGAGATGGATTATACTTTACTTCCCGGAACTGATATTGAAATTAGTAAAATTTGCCTTGGAACAATGACTTTCGGGCAGCAGAATTCAGAATCAGACGGACATTCACAACTTGATTTTGCAACTGGAAACGGAATTAATTTTATCGATACCGCCGAAATGTATCCGGTTGCCGCAAGAGAAAAAACCTATGGCGCGACCGAAAAGATTATTGGTTCCTGGCTGAAAAAAACGGGAAAAAGAAAAGATTTGGTACTTGCTACAAAAATTGCCGGGCCAAACCGCGGGCTTCCATATATCAGGCAAGATTTGTCATATAATCGAGATAATATTAAGCTTTCTGTTGAAAAGAGCCTTTCGCGGCTTCAAACAGATTATATCGATTTATATCAGCTTCATTGGCCTGAACGCAAATCGAATATGTTTGGCCAATTGGGATTCACGATCCAGGATGACCAATGGGAAGATAATTTTTTTATGGTTTTGCAAACGTTCAAGGAGCTGATTGCCGAAGGAAAAATCCGGGCTATTGGCGTATCCAATGAAACTCCCTGGGGAATTATGCGTTTTCTGGAAGAAAGCAAAAAACATAATTTACCGAAAATCACTACCGTTCAAAATCCGTATTCGTTGTTAAACCGGACTTTTGAAGTTGGCCTGACTGAAACCGTTTATCGTGAAAATGTAGGTTTGCTTGCTTATTCTCCTTTGGGATTTGGTGTGCTTTCCGGAAAATATCTCAATGGCGAAAAGTTACCGGACGCACGCCTGAATTTGTTCCCGAATTTTACGCGCTATAACTCAGCTCAGGCAAAAGAAGCCGTGCGCTTATATGTTGAACTGGCACAAATCCATAATTTGAATCCGGTAGAATTGGCATTGGCTTTTGTAAAGCAGCAGCCTTTTGTTACCAGTACGATAATTGGCGCGACAAACATGCAGCAATTGAAACAGAACATGGCCGCGCAAAATGTTATTTTTTCTGATGAAATACAAAAAGGAATTCAGCAAATACACCAGGCGCATCCGAATCCTGCTCCATAAAATACAAAACCTGATTGGCTTGAAACAATCGGGTTTTACATTTAAAATATAAATTACTGAACTATGAGTTTTGAAGTCGCTTTGGCTCCAAAAATATCCTGAACCGTTACGAGATACAATCCCGATTGCAGATTTTCGATGTTTACTTTTGA
>CAZSDN010000081.1:11937-12285 GCA_964605595.1 uncultured Flavobacterium sp.
AACATTTTCAAGCGTCGTTTTTATAATTTGCTTTCCGCTTAAATCAACAACTGAAACCTGAAGCGGGCCATTTGGATTGGCGGTATTGAATGAAATTTCGGTTTTCGCCGGATTTGGTGTTATTGAGAATGAGAACTTTTCGTTTTCATCAACAGACATTGCCGTGTCGATTACTCTGTAGAGTGTTCCGTTAGCAGCGGCAACATATAGGTTATTACTACTATCAACACCGAATGTTGTAGGATTTCCGCTAAATGTAGTGCTTGATAGTGACAGCACTCCGTTAGAATCAATTGTCCCGAAACGTCCTGAGCAATAATCTGCAAAAACATATTTTCCTATCAAATC
>CAZSDN010000081.1:12295-12733 GCA_964605595.1 uncultured Flavobacterium sp.
CCCGGTAAACATAACCTCCGGTAACTGAGCAGTTTCCGCTTCCATCTGCTGAAGAGTAAACTCCAATGGGAAATGTCAGTGTATTTTGGGCGGGGCATCCCGTTGTAATATAAGCACTATTGCCTTCATAACATCTCCATCCGTAATTTAATGCCGGGGATGTAATTGGCGCGCGGTTGATCTCTTCTACATTTTCCTGGCCTACATCGGCAATCCAGATATTCCCACCTACCGTGTCAAATGAAAACTTCCATGGATTCCTTAACCCAATTGCCCAGATTTCATCGGCACCATCAATGCCAACATAGGGATTTGTTGCAGGAATATACGGTGAAGCCGCATCGATATCCAGACGAAGCATTTTGCCCAAAAGCTCATTTTTATTCTGCGAGCGGTTGCCGGGATCGCCGCCGCTTCCGCCATCGCCCATTCCTATGT
>CAZSDN010000082.1:0-1238 GCA_964605595.1 uncultured Flavobacterium sp.
TCCAATGACAATTGTGAGTGTGTCATTTTTGAAATTTTCAATAAAATCAAGCGAATTGTCACGCTCTAAAATTGAAGTAACCCGGTCAAAACGCGTATCGCCACTTACTTTTACATTTTGAAAACCGATGTTTTGCAGTAGCTTTTTCGAATTGTCATTTTGTACAAAAAAGTAATCGAAAGTTTTTAATGCGCTTCTGTAAAAACCGCCGTACCATTTGAAAAAAACCTGATTTTCACGGAAAATACCTGAAATCAAATAGGACGGGATATTTTGCTTTTGGAGTTCATTCAGGTAATTCGGCCAATATTCATATTTGATAAAGAAAACCATTTCAGGATGAACGGCTTTGATGAATCTTTCAGCATTATTTTTCGTGTCCAGCGGAAGATAAACCGTAACATCTGCAATTGTATTGTTTTTCCTGACTTCATAACCTGAAGGCGAAAAAAAAGTCACCACGATTTTACGGTTCGGGAAATGTGATTTCATTTTTTCAATTACCGGCAAACCTTGCTCAAACTCGCCAAGTGAAGCTGCGTGAAACCAGATTGTTTTGTCGGAAGCATTGATTTTTGAAGATAAAATTCTAAAAACATTTTTCCTTCCGTCAACAAACAGCTTGATTTTCGGACTGAAAACCGCTGCCAGCTTTATTAGCTGTGAAGCCAAAATTACAATCAGGTTATAGAGAAAAATCATGCGCTGAAATTTGTGTCGCTAAAATACATCAGATATAATTAATTTCATTGATTGCACCTATTAAATTCTTATTTTTGCGTGATTTAAAAATATTCCGATGAAAAAAATCCAGATGGTTGATCTTAAAGGTCAATACGAAGAAATCAAAGAAACCGTAAATGCTTCGATTCAGGAAGTGCTTGATACAAATACATATATTAACGGGCCGCAGGTTCACGCTTTTCAGAAAAATCTAGAAGATTATCTTGATGTAAAACACGTAATTCCATGTGCAAACGGAACCGATGCTTTGCAAATTGCAATGATGGGATTGGATTTAAAACCTGGCGACGAAGTAATTACGGCCGATTTTACCTTTGCCGCAACCGTTGAAGTAATCGCACTTTTGCAGCTTACGCCGGTTTTGGTTGATGTTGAAATCGACACTTTCAATATTTCGATTGATGCCATTAAGAAAGCGATCACGCCAAAAACAAAGGCGATTGTTCCGGTTCACCTTTTTGGGCAAGCCGCGAATATGGAAGAAATCATGAAGT
>CAZSDN010000082.1:1248-3450 GCA_964605595.1 uncultured Flavobacterium sp.
AACATAATTTATATGTAATTGAGGATAATGCGCAGGCAATTGGCGCGAATTACAAATATTCTAACGGTTCGAAAAAGAAAGCCGGCGTAATCGGGCACGTAGCTTCAACATCGTTTTTCCCTTCTAAAAATTTAGGATGTTACGGCGATGGCGGAGCGATTTTTACAAACGATGACGCTTTGGCGCACACATTACGCGGAATCGTAAACCACGGAATGTACGTTCGCTACCATCATGATGTTGTTGGCGTAAATTCAAGATTGGACAGCATTCAGGCCGGAGTTTTAAATGCAAAACTTCCAAAGCTTGATGCATATAATGATGCAAGGCAAAACGCCGCACGCAAATATTCTGAAGCGTTGGCAAACCATGAAAACATTGTTACGCCTTTTATCGAAGGAGAAAAAGACAGCCATGTTTTTCATCAATACACATTGCGAATTATCGACGCCGACCGTGATGCGTTAATGCAGCATTTATTGGATAAAGGAATTCCGTGTGCGATTTATTACCCGATTCCGCTTCATTCCCAAAAAGCATATTTGGATGTAAGATATAAAGAAGAAGATTTCCCGGTTACAAACCAGTTGGTAAAAGAAGTGATCTCGCTTCCGATGCACACTGAGTTGGATGACGAGCAGATTTCCTTCATTACAAACAGTATTTTAGAATTCTTAAACAAATAATATGCAGGACAAAAAAAGGCTTCTTAAGCAAGGTTTGATTTTCGCGGTTACTTTTTTTATTGCGTTTTTTATTGCCTACGCAATATTTTCCAAAAAATAAAGGTTAACTGTTAACACCATTAAATTAAAGCAAAATGAAAATAGCCGTAACCGGAGGATTAGGATTTATAGGATCACATACCGTAGTTGAATTGCAAAATGAAGGTTTTGAAGTCATCGCCATTGATAATCTTTCAAACTCATCGATCGATGTTCTTGACGGGATTTTCAGGATTACAGGAAAAAAACCAATATTTGAAAACTTCGATTTACGCGATAAACCTGCTGTACAGGATTTCTTCAAACGGCATGATGATATTTCAGGCGTGATTCATTTTGCTGCTTCAAAAGCTGTTGGTGAAAGCGTCGAAAACCCGCTTTTATATTACGAAAACAATCTAGGTGTTCTGGTTTATATTCTTCAGGAATTGCAGAAAAAAGAATCTTCGAACTTTATTTTCAGTTCTTCTTGTACTGTTTACGGACAAGCCAAAGCGATGCCGATAACCGAAGACGCGCCCGTTCAAGCGGCAATGTCACCATACGGAAATACAAAACAAATTGGCGAAGAAATTATAAGTGATACTGTAAATGTAAGCGGGATCCGTGCAATATCGCTTCGTTACTTCAATCCGATTGGCGCGCATCCATCGGCGGAAATCGGGGAATTACCGCTCGGAGTTCCGCAAAACCTGGTTCCGTTTATTACGCAAACCGCGGTTGGAATCAGAAAGGAATTATCTGTTTTCGGATCGGATTACCCAACTTCTGACGGAACCTGTATCCGTGATTATATCAACGTAGTTGATTTGGCGAAAGCCCACGTAAAAGCAATACAACGTTTACTCGAAAAGAAAAATACCGAAAAAATGGAAACCTTCAATCTTGGAACAGGAAGAGGAAGTACCGTTTTGGAAGTTATCAATGCATTCGAAAAAGTAAGCGGAAAGAAATTACCATATAAAATTGTCGGGCGAAGAGAAGGTGACATTATGGAAGCTTATGCAGATACAAAGAAAGCTAACGATATTTTGGGATGGAAAGCAAATTCATCACTCGAAGAATCTATGGCATCGGCTTGGAAATGGGAACAGAAACAGAGCGTTCGAAAGAACTAACCTTACTGTAATAAAACTGAAAACCCTGTAATTACAGGGTTTTTTATAGGAATCAATCAAAGTTTAACTGCAAAATTCAGTAAGTCGTTAGGTAATTTTAAATGTTTGCCGTTTGTGCTTCCCTGTCAATTTTATTTACAAGTCCGGTTAAAACTTTCCCAGGGCCAATTTCGGTAAAAAAAGCAGCACCGTCTTTTATCATTTGCTGAACCGATTGCGTCCATTTTACCGGAGCAGTCAATTGAATAATCAGGTTTTTCTTAATTTCTTCTGCATCCGAGACCGCACTGGCCGTTACATTCTGATAAACCGGGCAAATTGGTTTTGAAAAAGTTGTAGCTTTTATCGCCAAAGCTAAT
>CAZSDN010000082.1:3460-12637 GCA_964605595.1 uncultured Flavobacterium sp.
TCTTGCCGGTTCCATCATTGGCGAATGGAAAGCACCGCCAACCGGTAAAATCAATGCGCGTTTTGCACCGGCGGTTTTCATCGCTTCGCAGGCTTTTTCAACTGCAGAAGTTTCTCCTGAAATCACAAGTTGTCCGGGACAATTATAATTTGCGGCAACTACAACGCCGTCAATCGAAGCACAAACATCTTCAACGATTTTGTCGTCCAAACCTAAAACTGCGGCCATTGTCGATGGTGTGATTTCACAGGCTTTTTGCATTGCCATGGCACGCTGCGAAACAAGTTTTAGCCCGTCTTCAAAAGAAAGAACCCCATTTGCGACCAAAGCTGAGAATTCGCCAAGTGAATGGCCCGCAACCATTTCAGGTTTAAAATCATCTCCCAGAGTTTTTGCTAAAATAACCGAATGTAAAAAAACTGCCGGTTGCGTAACTTTTGTTTCTTTTAATTGTTCAGCGGTTCCTTCAAACATAATATCTGTTATCCTGAAGCCTAATATTCCGTTTGCTTTTTCAAAAAGCTCGGCGGCTAAATTTGAGTTTTCGTATAATTCTTTACCCATTCCTGTAAATTGGGCACCTTGTCCGGGGAAAATGTATGCTTTCATATAGTTTGTTTAGAGAAACAAAAATACATTTTTTTGATTTAGTTTGAAGTTTTTCAAAAAAGCAAAAGTCCGGACAAAACCGGACTTTTCAACAATTAAATAAACTTAAAGAACGAAATAGGCATTTTTGACAGGTTTAATGTGATGGAGCTTTGGTTTCTCTTCAGGGATTTCATTTTCGTATTCATCGCGGAATTCGTTGACCATTTGCAGTAAATTCTTTTCAATATTATTTGAAATCAAGGTCATTGGCGTATCTGTTGGGCGGTTTTCAAAAGGATCCTGTAAATGGATCGCCATTTTTTCAACAAGGAAAAAAGCCGCGCCGATGGTTGTAACTACCGGAATTACCAGCCATCCCAAATGTTCAGCCATCCCAAATGGAAGCAGCATAACAAAGAGGCAAAGTGTAAAACGGATGTACATGCTATAAGTTGTGGGAAAAATGGTGTTTTTAATTCTTTCACATTTTCCCATTGCGTCGCATAAACGGGTTAATGTATTGTCTATTTCGACTTGTTGAAATGTATTTATCTTTCCATTTTCCACTGCTTTTGTAAGTTCTCTCGAATGAAGCATCAGTAAGGCATTCGGAACGTGTTGGTGCCGTTTTACAAATTGCAGCTCATCCGGCTCCAAAAGGGATTTTATTGGTTTAATTGTATCTTTTCCGCGCAATGACTGGCCAAGGCTGTAACACCAGGCGGCTTGCCGTTGTGCAAAGCGCTCTTTGAAATTGTTGGCTTCGGCCGAAAAATCAGGATCTTTATAAAATGCGATTACCTGCCTGAGCAATGAACGCGAATCATTTACAATCGAACCCCAAACGATCCGTGCTTCCCACCAACGGTCGTAAGCCTGATTGGATTTAAAGGCGAGTAAAAGCGAAATGATTGTCCCAACGATTCCCGGAATCGCAATCGGAATGTTCAATGGAACTCCGGAATAAAAATAATGGAAAACTGAAAACGCTGCTGAATAAAGCAATACCAGTAAAAGCTCGATACGGATTTTCCCCAAAACATATTTCATCGGGATTTTATTTTTCAATAGCATATAGTAAATTTTAAGGTGATTTGGGATTTATACTACTTTTTCATATACTGAAAGAACAGGAAGGCCTGTGGTTTTTGCAAATGATTCTCCCTGCTTTTTTCCGATTTTGATTTTTTCGGGTTTTCGCGTTTCGATAAGTAAATCGATGTTGTTTCTTGAAATCGTTTCAGATAACTGAGGCATGATTTCATTAGAATCCTGGTCTTCAAAAACGATTGCCTGGCTAACGATTTTGCACGAAAAACTCTCGCTTAATATTTGTTGTAAATCTTCAACCTGAAGTTTTGACCGGTTTTTTTCCAGATAAAGCGCATTGCTGAATTCCGGTTTTTCATTTCCTTCAGCAACATGAAGAATAGCTTGTTTACAGTTTCCTAAAAGCCTTACACAGTATTTGTTAATACTGGTTTGTGAATTTTTAAAGGAATCACTCAGAACAATCAAATCAACCGAAAGGCTTTCAAGCAGGTTATTCAACAATGGCGATGAAAGCGAATACTGCGTTTGTGTTTTAAGGCTGCAATTTGGTTCTCCCGAAACAATATACCGGGCGAGTTCCAAAACTTCACATTGTGATGAAGTGAGTTCTGATTTCATGCTGCGAAGCATTGATGCTCCCGAATAGGAATCTGAAATATGCTGCAATTGAAGCAAAATGATCCGGCATGGTTTTTTGCCTGCGTGAGCGATGGCAGATTTTACAGCAACAATTGTGTCCTGATGCAAAACGGTAGGAATAAGGATGTTTTTCATGATGTACGTTTTAAAAGTGAATATCTTAATTACACTTGCAAAACAACAATCCTGAAATTAGAACGGCATTAAACCTGAATTAGAATTTTCTAAGAATTTACATTAGAAATTTTAATGTTGGAACGACGAAAATTGATTTGCACGACCGTACCTTTATTTGGTTCCGACTGGATTTGCAATTCGCCATTGTGCATCCTGATTATTTTCATGGCCAGTGGAAGCCCTAATCCGTAGCCAGTATAACGTGAAGCTTCTTTTCCCCGAAAAAAAGGTTCGTATAAATGCGGAAAATCTTCGGATGGAATCCCAATTCCGATATCGGTAATTTTTATCAGGAGCTGGCCCGCATCCGCGTTGAGCGTTACAAATACGATTCCGTTGTCTGAATATTTCACACCATTTGAAATGATGTTTGACAACGCGAGCTCAAGAAGCGGTTTGTTGCACGGGAGAAGCAATAATGCGTCGTCTTCGGGCAAATCTTCCAAACGCAATGTTACATTATTTGTGGGATAAATTTTGTCCAAGTCTGATTTTACATCCATTAAAAGCTCGTCTAACCTTGCTACATCGAGTACTTGTTTGTTTCCGTCGTAACCGGTTTGAGTAAGTTTTAAAAGGCCTTCAGTAAGATTCCCCAATCTTGAAGCCTGGTTCTGGATGTTAGAAAGCGCTTCAATATATTCCTGCGGTTCCCGTTCTTTTAATAACATAATTTCGGCTTCGGCAATGATTGTGGTAATTGGGGTTTTGAGTTCATGTGAAGCGTTGTTGATGAAATTCGCCTGTATTTCGAAAGAAGTTTCAAGCCGGTCGAGCATGTCATTGAAAGTTCGTGTCAAATCAGCAAGCTCGTCATTGTTTTCGGGCTGTTTTACACGATTATGAAGATTGGAAGCACTAATCCGTTTTACTTCATTTGTAATTTTTGAAACCGGATAAATAACCGTTTTGGCAAGGAACCTGCCCAGAAAATAAGCCAGAATGATAAAAGCTATCCCCGCAAAAACAAGGATTTGCATTATATAAACTGTAGTTGTGTTTCCGCGAAGATCCACAGCGGTAATTATAACAATATGTTTTTGACTGGCTTCTTCGAAGAGCTGTCCGTAAAAATACCTGTTGTCATCTTCGATCCAGGCTGATTTTTTTGAAAGGACTTCGGTATAAAAATCGGCCGGAAGCTGTAATTCAGTATTATATTCAAAGGAATTATTTCCGTTTACCCGAAGCACATAATCTTTCTCGTCGATCAATTCTTCAAGGCCGGTTTCTTTTAGTTGTCTGTAATAATGCGCTTTTTCCGGATTCTGGCTGTGAATGGAAGCTACAATTTTTGCCCTGTCCTGCAATCGCTTCAGAAAATAATACTGATTGTTGTTTTTAAAAAGAAAAAGTACGACCAGGCAAAGCAATAACGTACTCAGTCCGGAAAGCATAATATAAGTAATGGTAATTTTTTTCCGTATCTGCATTAAGTTGAAGGTTTAATTACATAGCCAAGCCCTTTTATGGTATGGATCAGTTTGTTGTCATAGGGTTTGTCGATTTTTTTTCTCAGATAATTGATGTAAACATCAACCACATTGGGGTTCATGTCAAAATTTATATCCCAAACATTATCCAGAATTAAATCGCGGGAGAGGATTGTACCGGAATTTTTCACGAGATAACTTAAAAGCAAAAACTCCTTTGCGGTGAGCTGGATAAGGATTCCGTTGCGCTTAACGGTTTTTGCCCGAAAATCAATTTCAAGGTCTTCAACCGTAACAGTTTCAACAGGTTTGTGTTCCTGTGATGAACGGCGTATCAATGCATAAACCCGGGCTTCGAGTTCAGTAAAACGAAATGGTTTTGAAAGGTAATCGTCTGCGCCAGAATTTAACCCTGTTACAATGTTTTCAGTACTTCCCAAAGCTGTAAGTAAAAGTATGGGGACGAAATTCTGACTGGCGCGCAATCGCCGGCAAATCTCGAGGCCATTAATATCGGGCAGCATAATGTCAAGGATTACCGCATCGAAAGAATGTTCTTCAAGCATGGCAAGCGCTGTTGTTCCGTCCATGGCGGCACTCACATCATTTCCTTTTTCTACAAATCCTTTTCGGATTACAGAAAGTAAATTTGGTTCGTCTTCGACAATTAAAAGCTTCATACTGAAAATTTTGCCAAAAATAAACAACGGCTGTTCAAAATCTCTTTAAAAAATCTTAACATTTAAAAGAATTGCGGATAACTGTTAAAAATCTGCTAATAAATGCCATGTTCGAAATTTTGAAGCCATAGTATTTTCAAATTGATGATATTTTCAGATTTCCGGAAAAGGTTTTTCCATCTGGATTTATAGGTTTGTAACAAATCAAGCATACTTGCGTATCATAAGGGTAAACCAAAACAAATTCTGATGAAAAGCATTATACGCATTGTTCTTTTCTTATTCATTACATTTTTATTTTTTTATTTCGGGCTTCCGGTTGTTAATTTCGGATTCATCAGGCTCCCAATTCTTCTTTTGATTTTACTGATTTTTGGCGCCATAATTTTTACCCGGATCCAAGTAGATTCCAAAACCCAGAAAGTTAAAATCCTCAATAAACCAAGCATGTTTTTGTGGATCTCAATCATTTTGATTCTTGTTTATATTACCGCCGGGCCATTTTTTACATCACTTCCAATGTTCAGGAGCGAATCCTATAGAAACCTTATAGGTGAAGTGAAAAAAGGCGAAAAAATCTCTAACCATATTGCGCCTATTTCCATAGATGAAATTCGTGTAGTCGATGAAGCACTGGCACATTTGCTTGGGGAAAAAATTCTGGGTTCCCAGCCTGCTCTCGGAAGCCAGGTTGAAATTGGAGATTTTACGATACAAAAGGTAAAAAATGAATTGTACTGGGTTGCCCCGTTGTTACACACCGGTTTTTTTAAATGGATGAATAATTCGGAAGGCACTCCCGGTTATGTTATGGTTTCGGCTACAAATGAAAGAGATGTGAAACTGGTTGAAACCGTAAACGGAAAACCGGTAATAATCAAATACCAGCCGGAAGCTTATTTTGGCGATAAAATTGAAAGATATTTATATTTTAACGGTTATATGACTGTGGGCGTGGAAGATTTTAATTTTGAAATTGACGATTCAGGCCATCCCTATTGGGTTGTTACCACTTATAAAAAACGAATCGGTTTTGCAGGAAATGACGCAACCGGAGTTGTAGTTGTAGATGCCGAAACCGGCGCAATCAACGAATACGGGATTGACAATACACCGGATTGGGTTGACCGTATCCAGCCAATCAGTTTCATCGAAGAGCAGCTCGCAGATTGGGGCGATTATGTTCACGGTTACTGGAACTGGTCGAATCGTGATAAATTAATGATTACCGAAGGGCTGACCTTAGTTTACGGGCAAAACAACCGTTCTTATTGGTACACTGGAATCAGTTCTGTCGGGAAAGAAGAATCTGCCGTAGGTTTCGTTTTGGTCGATACGCGAACCAAAGAAGCGACGATTTATGGGCAAAGCGGCGCAACTGAATATGCGGCTCAAAGTTCGGCTGAAGGAAAGGTTCAGGAAAAAGGATACCGTGCCTCGTTGCCAATTCCGTATAACATCAATAATATTCCGACTTATGTAATGACATTAAAAGACGATGGCGGTCTTGTAAAAATGTATGCGATGGTTTCTATAAACGATTACACGATTGTTGGCGTAGGAAACAGCATGCGTGAAGCGCTTTCAGCTTATAAAAGTGTTTACAATATGACCGGAACCGAGATTAATCCGGATAGCGCATCGAATAAAAAACAGTTAAAAACAATAATTTCCCGAATCAATAGTGATGTGAAAAACGGAACAAGTTTTTATTATTTTACTGTAAAAGACCATAAAAAGATTTTTATTGCCACTTCACAGGTTTCCGCTCAGTTACCGATAACAAATGTTGGTGACAGCATTTCTATTTCCTTTGATGTTGATATGGAAGAGGTAATTGATGTTTCAACTTTCGAAAATACAAACCTGAAAAGCAAATAACGTGAAATCCGAAAAAGAGAAAATGCTCAATGGAGAAGCCTATTTTGCAAATGACAAAGAGCTCATTTCAGAAAGGCTCCGTGCAAAAAAGTTCCTGCATCGCTTAAACGTTACCGAATATGTTTTTAATGGGAACGCCCGTAATATACTTCGTGAGCTTCTGCCAAACGCTAACAGGAAAATTTATATCGAACCGCCATTTCACTGTGATTATGGTTATAATATCCACTCGGGCGAGAATGTTTACTTTAATGTAAATTGCGTGGTTTTGGATACAATGAAAATCACTATTGGCGATAATGTTTTTTTTGGCCCCGGAGTTCATGTTTACACAGCAACACATCCGCTTGATTCGATTGAAAGGCGAACCGTCGAAAGTTCAAAGCCGGTTTCAATTGGCAATGATTGCTGGATTGGCGGAAATTCTGTGATTTGCCCCGGCGTTGCTATCGGAAACGGTGTAACGATAGGAGCGGGTTCGGTCGTAACAAAAGATATTCCTGATAATGTACTTGCCGTTGGAAATCCGGCAAAAGTTATCCGGCAATTATAAAAAAAGCCCTCAAAAATTTGAGGGCTTTTTCTGTACTCAGAGCGGGACTTGAACCCGCACGAACATTACTGTTCACTGGATTTTAAGTCCAGCGTGTCTACCAATTTCACCATCCGAGCTGGATATGAGCGAAAAACGGGGCTCGAACCCGCGACCTCGACCTTGGCAAGGTCGCGCTCTACCAACTGAGCTATTTTCGCATTAATTTTTTAAAGAACGTGCAATATTACTTGGCATTGCGGAGGCAAATTTAATACATTAATTCAATTATACAAACGTTTTTTTGAAAAAAATCGCCCGAAAAAGTTAATCGGCTGAAAGCCTAAACTTTAGTTGGATTTTATTTTTTTACCAGCATCCGCTTAATTTCATTGAGTTTCATCAAAGCTTCAACAGGCGTAAGAGTGTTTATATCAAGATTGAGAATTTCATCTTTGATTTCTTCCAAAAGCGGATCGTCGAGATTAAAAATACTAAGCTGCAATTCATCTTTTACCGATTTTATTCCGTTCAAAGCATCACTTGAATGATCTTTCTCCAGTTTCTTCAACAGTTTTTGGGCTTTCAGGATTACAGTTTGGGGCATTCCGGCCATTTTAGCAACATGAATCCCGAAACTATGAGCGCTTCCTCCTTTGACGAGTTTACGAATAAAAAGAACATTGTCTTTCAATTCTTTTACAGAAACATTGTAATTCTGGATCCTGGGAAGCAATTCATTCATCTCGTTCAATTCATGATAATGCGTCGCAAACAATGTTTTGGGCCTTGACGGATGTTCATGCAAAAATTCGGCTATCGCCCAAGCAATCGAAATTCCGTCATAGGTACTTGTTCCACGCCCGATTTCGTCTAAAAGCACCAGACTTCTATCAGAAATATTGTTCAGGATCGAAGCCGTTTCATTCATTTCTACCATAAAAGTTGATTCGCCCATTGATATGTTGTCGCTGGCGCCTACCCGCGTAAAAATCTTATCTACGATTCCCATCCTAACACTGTCGGCAGGAACAAAACTTCCCATCTGCGAAAGCAGGACAATCAATGCGGTTTGCCTCAAAATGGCTGATTTCCCTGACATGTTAGGCCCGGTAATCATAATTAATTGCTGCACCTCACGATCAAGAAAAACATCATTTGCAATATAAGGCATCCCAACCGGCAATTGTTTTTCTATAACCGGATGGCGCCCGTTTTTTATATCGAGCTCGAAAGTTTCATCGATTTCAGGACATATATAATTATTTTCAATGGCCAATTGCGTGAACGATGTTAGGCAATCCAATTGCGCTACCAAACTTGCGTTTAGCTGCACCGGTTTTATATAAGTTCCGATCCAGCTGACCAATTGCTCGAACAAATCGGTTTCGAGTTTGTAAATTTTTTCTTCAGCACCAAGTATTTTGGTTTCATATTCTTTCAATTCTTCAGTAATGTAGCGTTCGGCATTTACCAGCGTTTGTTTCCTGATCCATTCTGCCGGAACTTTTTCCTTGTGGGAATTGCGAACTTCGATATAATATCCGAAAACATTATTGAATGAAATTTTCAATGACGAAATTCCCGTTCTTTCCGATTCTCGTTTTTCAATTGCATCCAAAAATTCTTTTCCAGAAGTCGAAATCGCACGAAGCTCATCCAATTCTTCATTCACTCCCTTTGCAATTGCATTTCCTTTCGCGATAGCAACAGGCGCATCCTGATTGAGAACCGTTTTTATTTTTTCACGCAAAAGATCGCAACTGTGCAAACTGTCACCAATAATTTTAACCGCTTCATTTTTACTCTCAAGCGCCAGGTTTTTTATCGGAATAATGGCATCAAGGGATTCTTTCAGATAAACCACTTCTCGCGGTGAAACTTTTCCGGCTGCAATTTTAGAAATCAACCGCTCCAGGTCAGAGATTTGCTTGATCTGATATTGGATGTTTTTTAAAACTTCCTGGTTTTCTTTCAGATAGGAAACAACTTCATGGCGGCTTTTGATTTTATCGGCATCCTTGAGTGGCAAAGCAAGCCATCTTTTGAGCAGCCTTCCTCCCATTGGCGAAAGCGTCCTGTCGATCACATCTAGCAATGTAACCGCATTTGGATTGTAACTGTGATATAATTCCAGATTTCGTATCGTAAAACGATCCATCCAAACATATGCATCTTCAGCAATACGCTG
>CAZSDN010000083.1:0-2991 GCA_964605595.1 uncultured Flavobacterium sp.
CAGTATTTACGGGTTGCTTGGCCCGAATGGAGCCGGAAAAACCTCACTTATCCGGATCATAAATCAAATAACGATGCCCGACAGAGGAAGTGTTATCCTTGACGGCGAGAAATTAAGCCAAAAGCATGTGCAGCATATCGGTTATCTTCCCGAAGAGCGCGGATTGTATAAATCGATGAAAGTCGGCGAGCAATGCTTATACCTTGCACAAATGAAAGGCCTTTCAAAAGCCGAAGCAAAAAAACAACTTGAATACTGGTTTGACCGGTTAGAAATCCAAGGTTGGTGGAATAAAAAAATCCAGGAACTATCAAAAGGAATGGCACAGAAGATTCAGTTTGTAGTTACCGTTTTGCATAAGCCAAAATTGCTCATTTTTGATGAGCCTTTTTCAGGATTTGATCCCGTAAACGCAAATATAATCAAGGATGAGATACTGGCTTTGAAAGACCAGGGTTCAACGATTATTTTTTCGACGCACAGAATGGAAAGTGTTGAAGAGCTTTGTGACCATATTGCCCTGATACATAAATCCAATAAACTCATCGAAGGAAAACTCAACGATGTAAAACGGCAATACCGCACCAATGCTTTTGAAGTTGGTATTATGACAAGTAATGTAGAAGGTTTAATGTATGACCTGACTCAGAAGTTTACAGTTGGCCAAGCCGATTTCAAATCACTCAATGATGATTTAAAACTTGAAATCCAGCTCGGAAATTCAACTTCAAACGAATTGTTGAATGTGCTTACCCAAAGAGGACAGGTAACGCATTTTGTCGAAAAGATTCCAAGCGTAAACGATATTTTCATTAAAACTGTAAGCAAATCCTAAATTATGAGTGTTTTAAACTTAATAATAAAAAGAGAATTCATTGCCAAAGTCCGCAATAAGTCATTCATCGTAATGACATTTCTTAGCCCGTTGCTGTTTGTCGGAATTGCAGTATTTGTCGGATATCTGGGTAGTATGAAAGCTGATATGAAAACTATTGCGATCCATGATGAAACCGGTCAGTTTGTAAACGAATTTAAAAGTGACGACGAATATAAGTATGTTGATTTTTCATCGGTCGATATGAAGATTTTAAGAGACAGTATCATTCGGGAGAGTTATGAAGGCTTGCTTTATATACCTAAAATAGATGACAATAAAATACTTGCCACAAAAATCCAGTATATTTCCAATGACAGTCCAAGCCTCAGTTTTATTGATGATTTACAGGATGTGATTTCTCAAAAAATGACAAAGGCCAATTATCATAAATCAGGGCTTGATACTTTGGCAATCAAAAATGCCGAAGCCAAAGTCAATATTTCACTGACAAAATCCTCAGGCGAGGAAACCTTAAAAGGGCTTAACGAAATAAAAATCGGTATCGGCGGAATTTTCGGTTACCTGATCATGATGTTCATCGTAATCTATGGAAACATGGTAATGCGAAGTGTAATCGAAGAAAAAACAAACCGTATCATCGAAATCATCATTTCATCCGTAAAACCCTTTCAGCTCATGATGGGGAAAATCATCGGAACATCATTGGCAGGCGTGCTTCAGTTCTTTATCTGGGCAATTATCGGTTTGTCCCTGATGTTCGCCGCGTCAGCTTTTTTTGGCGTCAATGTCAGCCCGGGCGGCCCGGTTGCAACTCAAGCCATGGAAGGTGCTCAGTCCGGAATAGGTTCAACAATGCAGCTTTACATTCAGGAATTATGGAATTTACCCATAGCAACAATAATCATTTCATTTATCATTTATTTTGTCGGAGGCTATTTCCTTTATAGTTCCTTTTATGCCGCAATTGGCGCAGCTGTCGATAATGAAACCGATTCGCAACAGTTTCTCCTGCCAATCATTATGCCTTTGATTTTAGGTGTTTATATCGGATTTTTTACCGTAATGAACGATCCGCACGGAACAATCGCAACCGTATTTTCAATGATCCCATTAACATCACCAATAGTAATGCTGATGCGTATTCCGTTTGGCGTTCCAATATGGCAGCTTGTGCTTTCAATGGTGATTTTATTTGCGACGTTCTTACTGGTGGTTTGGTTTGCTGCAAAAATCTACCGCGTCGGGATCCTGATGTATGGTAAAAAACCAACATGGAAAGAGTTATACAAATGGCTAAAGTATTAGGAGCAATTTCCCGCTTTCCGCTTCAATCTTTTTTTTGTCATCCCGGGCGAGGTCGGGAGAATCAAGAAAAAAAGGATTTCCGCTTCAATCGGGGCTAGGCATCCGCGTTATAAAAACCTTAAACGTTAAAACGGAACGAAAATATCTCAGTAACTTCGCCATTCAGCAAACCTTATAACATGAGCAGAATATTAATCATAGAAGACGAAGCCTCAATCAGGCGCGTGCTCACCAAAATCCTTTCCGAGGAAAACGAATCCTATAAAGTTGAAGAAGCCGAAGACGGCATTTCGGGATACGAAAAAATAAAAAATAACGATTATGATCTCGTATTATGTGATATCAAAATGCCAAAAATGGATGGTGTTGAACTTCTCGAAGCCGTAAAGAAAATAAAACCCGAAATCCCGATGGTCATGATCTCAGGCCACGGCGATATGGAAACCGCGATACAAACCATGCGGCTCGGCGCTTTCGATTATATTTCAAAACCACCGGATCTGAACCGTTTGCTGAACACTGTCCGCAATGCGCTCGACAAAAAACAACTTGTTGTCGAAAACAAAATCCTTAAGAAGAAAGTCAGCAAGAACTATGAAATGATTGGCGATAGCGAGCCCATCAATCACATTAAGCTGATGATTGACAAAGTCGCGCCAACCGAAGCACGCGTATTAATAACGGGGCCAAACGGAACCGGAAAAGAACTTGTTGCACACCAATTACACGAAAAAAGTGACCGCGCCGACCAACCGATGATTGAGGTAAACTGTGCCGCAATTCCAAGCGAGCTCATTGAAAGCGAACTATTCGGGCATGTAAAAGGAGCTTTTACATCGGCGGTTAAA
>CAZSDN010000083.1:3001-12556 GCA_964605595.1 uncultured Flavobacterium sp.
GAAGCCGCTGACGGCGGGACTATTTTCCTGGATGAGATTGGCGATATGAGCCTTTCCGCGCAAGCAAAAGTTTTACGCGCTTTACAGGAAAACATGATTACCCGAGTTGGTGCCGATAAAGATATAAAAGTGAACGTACGCGTAGTAGCTGCGACAAACAAGGATTTAAAACACGAAATCTCCGAAGGCCGTTTCCGTGAAGATTTATACCACCGCCTTGCCGTAATCCTCATAAAAGTGCCGGCGCTGAATGAACGCCGCGACGATATTCCGTTATTGATTTCGCATTTTGCAGAAAAAATAGCTTCAGAACAAGGAAATGCAGTTAAAGCATTTTCTGGGGAAGCAACACGATTGTTGCAGGAATATGACTGGACGGGAAATATCCGCGAACTGAGGAATGTAGTTGAGCGTTTGATAATACTGGGCGGAAGCGAAATTTCAGAAAGTGATGTGAAATTATTCGCAAGCAAGTAAGAGAAATTGTAAATTTTGAATTTTAAATTATTTTAACGCATTCAAAATTTAAAATTCGACATTTAAAATAAAAAATAAATGCAACTCAAAAAAATAAATCCAAACCTGCAAAAAGCACTCATTGAGAATGGCTTATCCGAAGCTAATGAAATGCAGCAGGAAACTTTTTCGTTCATAAAAAGCGGTGCAGATGCAGTCATTCAATCGTCAAAAGGTTCGGGTAAAACCACGACAATTGCACTAAACGTGATCCAGCGTATGGAAAAGCCTGTTGGCGAAAGCACGCGCGCGCTGGTTTTGGTTGAAACCAAAGAAAAAATGCTTGAAATGGCAGAGCTTTTCAGGAAGTTTGGCAATTATAGCGAACTGCGTGTTTATGGCGTTCATGAAAAAGGCGACATGGATTACGATAAAAACCACATTTCGTTAGGGCTTGATATATTGATCGGAACACCAAACAGAGTGAACCAACTGTTTTCTACTGCCGGTTTTAATATGAACACTATAAAAATGTTTGTGGTTGACGATGCCGAAATCCTGTTTAAAAACAGATGGGACGCGCCAATACAGCGCCTTGTTTCAAGCGTTGAAAAAACACAGCGTTTGTTCTTTGTAAATGAAATAACAGAAAAAGTTGAAATAATGGCCGATAAAATCATGATCGAACCGTTATTCTTCGAAATGGACGACGAATAATCTACTAAAACTTACTATTCATGGGGCTTATCAAAATATTCTCAGGATCTGAAATCCTTGCAAATAATCTTAAAGCAAAACTTGAAGACAAAAACATCAATGTTGTTATAAAAGACAATATCCAATCGGCACGCCTTGCCGGATTTGGAAATTCCGATCTGGCTGTTGAGCTTTTTATACAGGAATTCGATTTTGGGAAAGCGCATCCGGTTATTGAGGATTTCCGGATGAGTCTGTAACGGTATTATATCGTCAAAAAACTGCAATTCCAGCAAATTTGCCTCCGTTTTGTCAGATAAGTTTGAGAAGCCGGCATAGTGTATTATTCCGCCGGAAATTTTCATGAATAAATTTTTCCGTTTTTATTTTAAGCTATATTTGCACCTTCAAAAAATGCAGACACAATCGAATAACCGAGCAGTCAAAGCATCTAACAATCTAAATCATGATTACCGTTAACGACATATCCGTACAATTTGGCGGAACAACACTTTTCAGCGACGTATCTTTTGCAATAAACGAGAATGATAAAATTGCCCTTATGGGGAAAAATGGCGCTGGAAAATCAACTTTATTAAAGATAATCGCCGGCGAGGCAAAACCATCAACCGGGAATATTTCGGCTCCAAAAGAAGCCGTTATCGCTTATCTGCCGCAACATTTACTTACAAAAGATGGTGCTACGGTTATGGAAGAAGCATCCAAAGCGTTTAGCGAAATCTTTAAAATGAAAGCCGAAATCGACGAAATCAACGAGCAGTTAACCGTTCGTACCGATTATGAAAGTGATGACTACATGAAGCTGATCGAGAAAGTTTCCGACCTGAGTGAGAAATTTTATGCCATAGAAGAAATTAATTATGAAGCCGAAGTAGAAAAAATCCTGAGCGGACTTGGGTTTTTGCGTGAGGATTTTACACGCCAGACATCAGAGTTTTCAGGCGGCTGGAGAATGCGTATCGAGCTTGCTAAAATATTGCTGCAAAAACCGGATTTGATTTTGCTCGATGAGCCTACGAACCACATGGATATTGAAAGTATTCAATGGCTTGAAGATTTTCTGATCAATTCTGCAAAAGCCGTCGTGGTAATTTCGCACGACAGGGCGTTTGTTGACAACATTACGAACCGAACGATAGAAGTGACTATGGGCCGTATTTATGATTATAAAGCAAAATATTCACACTATCTCGAATTGCGCAAAGACCGCCGCATTCATCAGCAAAAAGCATTCGACGAACAGCAGAAAATGATTGCCGATAATCAGGCGTTTATCGATCGTTTCCGAGGTACGTTCTCTAAAACCGACGCGGTTCAGTCAAGGGTTAAAATGTTAGAAAAACTTGTTTTGGTTCAGGTTGATGAAGTAGATACGTCGGCATTAAAACTGAAATTTCCACCGGCAATCCGTTCAGGGCAATATCCGGTAATCGTAAAGGATTTAGAAAAATCATATGGCGACAAACTGATTTTTAAAGATGCCAATATCGTAATTGAACGTGGCGACAAAGTGGCTTTCGTTGGCAAGAACGGAGAAGGAAAATCGACAATGATCAAAGCCATTATGAAAGAAATCGAAATCAACAGCGGTTCGGTAGATATCGGGCACAACGCGCAGATTGGTTATTTCGCACAAAACCAGGCATCGTTACTGGATGAAAATGCTACTATTTTTGAAACGATTGACAATATTGCAGTAGGCGATGTCAGGACACAGATAAAGAATATCTTGGGTGCGTTTATGTTCCACGGTGACGATGTGACCAAGAAAGTAAAAGTACTTTCAGGTGGCGAAAAGACGCGTTTGGCAATGATCAAATTATTGCTTGAGCCTGTGAACTTGCTGATTCTGGATGAGCCGTCCAATCACTTGGATATGAAAACCAAAGACATAATTAAAGACGCGCTGCGTGATTTTGACGGAACACTGATACTGGTTTCACACGACCGTGATTTCCTTGACGGACTTGCGACAAAGGTTTTCGAGTTTGGAAACAAACGTGTAAAAGAACACTTTGAAGACATTAAAGGGTTTCTTGCACATAAGAAAATGGAGAATTTGAGAGAGATTGAGAAGTGATTTTGAACAATTTTGAATTATGTGTTTCTGATGTCATTGAATTCAACATTCAAAATAATAAACTAAGTTTGGCAAAAAATTAAATCAATGAAGAAAATAATATTCTTTTTAAGTGTTACGCTTCTTGCGCTTTCATGTAGTTCTGATTCAGATGGTGAAAAAGTAGAAGAGGCTGTATTACCTCAATTAACAACATTAGCACCGGTATTTGCAGCCGGTAAAACCACTTTTGGCGGAAATGTTACCGTTGCAGGCGATGGGTATTCGAATGTAGGGGTTTGTTGGGGCATAGATGCCAATCCGACGGTAAACGGCCAGCAAAACGTTACTACTTTTGGTAACGGACAAACAGGTAATTTTAGCTTGGATGCACAGTTCAGCGATTTACTTCAGTTTTCAAAAACATATCACGCTAGGGCTTATGTGGTTACCAATGATTCACAAATTGTATATGGCAACGATGTGCTTTTTACAACTCCTGATTTTGCCAATGCTAAAGTTGAGGCGGTAAAGGAAATTTATACGACGTCGGCAACGGCATATTCATCTATCCAGATTTTCGACCTAAGTATTTATGAAGTAACCCAAAAAGGATTCTGCTACAGGACCAGCCCGAATGTTACTATACAAAACGGAACGCTGAAGGTTATAGATGATAGTTTCCTTAACGCTGAATTTGAAAGTGAGCTTTTGAGCCTGACTTCAAACACAACCTACTACATCAAGTCCTACATTGTAGAAGGCGGTAAAGTATATTACAGTCCCGAAACTTCATTTAAAACCGCTGGTGGTATTGGTGTATCAGGCGGACATATATTTTATGACAAAGGCGAAGTTACCGATGGCTGGAGGTATCTTGAAGCGGCACCGGCAAATTTGATTTACAACGGTACAAACAAGATACTTTGGGGCTGTTTGGATCTTAAAGTCAACCAAACGCAAAGTACACTAGGATCAGGTGCTGCAAATACCGCAAGGATCGTTTCACAGTGCGCCAATGCAAACTGTGCGGCGAGATTGTGCGATAATTTTACAATAAACGGTTTAAACGATTGGTTTTTGGGTTCAGAAGATGAAATGATGATTTTTTATAAAAGCTCGATCAATGTCTATAACATTGCCACAAACCCGTGGAACGATGTGTCTGATAAATACTTCTGGACTTCTACCGAATCAGGAAACGCTTCCGAAGCAAGAATCCTTGATGCTTACTCTGGCTACACCTGGCAATACGTAAAAAATTACGGTTTGGTTCGTGTAAGGCCAATCAGGAGATTTTAAACAAAGCGATTTAAAAAAATAACAAACAAAACCCCGGAGTATGGCACTTCCGGGGTTTTTCAATTAACTAAAAAAACTACAAACATCGAGTTAGATTCTTTCTTTGTATTTGCTGATTCCGATAACATTCGGATTAATTTCCTCGAGCCAGCTTTTTCCAAAACCCTGCGTTAAATGCTCAAATGCAAGCTGATTGTATTCTTTATAAAACATTATATCTACGGGAACCAAACATCCAAAATCATGGAAGGTAATAGTGTATTTCTTTGCAAATTCAAGTTCTTTTTTGCCAATTGCAGAAACGATTCCGCCAATGATATAAACTTTGATCATGTTTTTGGCAGCATCGTTTTTAAATGCGTTTTCGGGTGTGATTTCAGGTAAAATCTCTGTTTTGGTTTTTGCGATGGTATCGGTTTGTGCAGATGCAGTAATTCCGAACAAAATTGTCAGGATTAACAAGGCATTTTTCATTTGTCACTTTTTTTAGGCTTATCCATTTTTAATTCTGCATCTTTAGTAGTAACAAGGATGACACCAAGACTGCCTTTTTTTCCATATATTGCAGTAGAAGTAGGCTCTTTTAAGATGTTAATTGTGGCAATTTTTTTAGAATCGAGTGCTTTAAAATCTTCCTCATTTGTTACTTTTCCATCTATAATATATAGTGGTTGTTTATCCGGGGTTGTTGGTCCGCCAATTCGAGGAGTTATTTTAGAATCTTTTACGGTTCTATTCGCTTTCGTGCTTTTACTGTCTTTTTGCTGACCAAAAGAAATGCTGGAAAATGAAATCAATACAATTGATAAAAGGATTTTGATGTTTTTCATAAGATTTATTTTAATTAAGTTTAGCGGGTTTACCATTTTTTGTCATAATAATCACAACGCCTTTTGCGCCTTTTTCTCCATAAGCGGCAATTGCTTTTTCACCTTGAAGAATAGAAATCGACTCGATTTCCTGTTTGTTTAAAGGAGCGTAAGGGCTGGTTGGTTTTTTTCCAAAAAGGCTTTCCTCGGTGTAATATACGCCATTTATGATATATAAAGGTTCCGGAAGTACAACAATAGAATCGATTTCGTCTTCTTCAAGATTAGTCAGTCCCGAACGGATGGTTTCATCATACGACTGGTTTTTCTTTACCTTGATTGCTTTTCCATCAACTACAACCAACGGATCTGCTTTTGCCTGAACAGATTTTGCCGCATAATTTTGTGGAACAAATGATGAAATAGTTTTATCGGAATCTTCATTCTGAACGCTTCTGGCATCAAAAATAGTTCTGTTGTTATATGCGGTAGCCGATTTTCTTTCGCTAAGGGATTTTTCTTTTTTCGCCTGGAAATATTTTTGATCCATGCGGATGCTGTCTGTAATTATTACACCAGAACCTGTTGCTATTGTAGGTTTGGTTTTCGGATGGTAACCAACAGGTTCCTGTTTCATTTGTTCTTTAAGGATATCGGAAGCGTTTTCACGGATTACCGGATTTGCTTTTTCTACAGAAACAACTACTTTTTCGGAAACGATCTCTTTTTCAGTATTAATTTGCGGATTTGCAGGTTTAACCGAATCGGTTACGGTTATTGCTTCCGCTTCATTAATGTTTTTGTTGTCTTTGCCACTGGTTTCATTCGGATTGAATAATTGATAACCTACTGACATAATTAAAAGTAATGATGCGGCAACGGCAACTTTCTTCCAAACTTTGCTTTTCTTTTTGTGAACTTTTGCATCGAGTTTGTCTTCAAGGCGTGTCCAGACTTTGTCCATCGCCGGGAATTCTTTAGCTTCTTCATTTGTAGAAGCTTTCTGGTATTGTTTGTATAATTTATCGTAATTGTCCATGACTATTTTGCTTTTTGGTAATACAACTGATTTACTAAATCCTTCAGTTTGGTTTTGGCAGCGTTGAGTTGTGATTTGGATGTGCCTTCGGAAATGTTGAGCATTGTGGCAATTTCCTTGTGTGCGTAGCCTTCAATTACAAAAAGATTGAAAATCGTGCGGCAGCCTTCCGGGATATGGTATAGCAAATTGAGCAGGTCTTCTTCTTCAAGTTCATCGGTATGCTCGGTTACCGGCTGCATCATGCTGCTCATATCGTCAAGATACATATTGAAGTTTATATTTTTTTTGATGCTAAGAAGACAGCCGTTAACGGTTATTCTTCGTGCCCAGGCTTCAAAAGCTTTGCATTCCTTGAGTTGGTCGAGTTTTGTAAAGATGATAAAAAATGAATCGGCTAATACTTCTTCGATTTCTTCTTCCTTTTTCAGGTATCGCTTGCAGGTGCGGTAGAGCTTCGGAGCCATATATTCATACACCTGCCGCTGTGCGTCGCGGTGCATTTTTCTGCAATTGGCTATGAGATTTTCGTTTATCACAATTTAGGCGTTTGAAAGTATAGAGTTGCAATTGCAGAAAAAAGTTGGAAACAAGGTGAATTTTTTTGCTTTTTTATAGTTTTTCTATCGATAAAAGATAAATGTCCGATTGTAAAACATCCGAATCCTTGTCTTCACAAAGCAGGAATTCTATTTTGTCTTTAGAGTTTTTGTATAATGTAAGTCCTTCGAATTTATGTGTTGAACTGATTTCTTTCATAAATTCGATTTCCATTTCTTCAAGATCGATGCGGCCAATTAAACTTCCATGAACTTTTCCGTCATCGTAAGTTGATTTTGAATCTTCGGCTGTTGCCAGAAAATACATTTTCGTGCCAACGATAATTGCATCGGTAAAACTCGACGGAATCCCGTTTATTTTCGGAAGGCTATAATCATTGGAAAGAATGCTGAATTCATATTTTAGGTTTTTGCTGTTTACCGTGAAAACAGTATTTTTCTCCGAAATTCCATTTCCGCGGTTGAATAAATACCAGTTTTCACCAGTATAAACTGCGCCTTCAATATTGAAATCGGTTGGTTTGATTTGACCAAAAGATTGCATGGTCAGATATAAATCGGATAAATCAGTAGTTGAAATTGCGGTTTTGGTTTTCAAATCCACTTCAACCATTGTATTGCGGTTTTCGGTCGATCCTGATCCGAAAATATAAACGTTGTCACCATAATTTGCAATGGCTTCAAAATCAGGTTTGCTGTTTTTGGCAATATTTTCAGAAGGATTTTCAATCAGTGGATATTTTTTGAGCTGCTTTGAATCGAGCGGATATTCATATAAATAACCGCTGTTATCGCCAATAATAAATAGCGAATTGTCTTTGTACAAAATTCCGGATGCGGCACCAATACCAATAATTTGAAGGAATAACTGAAGTTGGATTTTTTCCATGATACGTTTTTAGCCCCGGTTGCAGCGGAAATCCTTTTTTTGCCAGTTTGCACATTTGTGTGTAATGGCAAATTTGTCAGGAAATTAAAATCTCAAAAAAAGATTGCAGCGAAAAACGGGAAATAGCTCCTTCAAAAATACTATATTTATAAGTAAATGTAAATGAAAAGCGATGAAAGAATTCAAGTCGATACAAGCAGGCGATTTTAAAGTTACCGGAAAAATCAAGCTTTCCGAGATAAAAACTGAGATGGAAATACAAGTAGGCGATGATATAAAAGAGGAAAAGCTCGAAAAAATAAATTCAAAGTTAAGCACATTGCAGGATGTAATGTATGCGCATGGGCGATATGGTGTTTTGGTTTGCCTTCAGGGAATGGATACTTCGGGGAAAGACAGCCTGATTCGTGAAGTTTTTAAAGAATTCAATCCGCGTGGCGTTGTTGTTCACAGTTTCAAGCAGCCAAGCAATGAAGAACTGGAGCATGATTTTTTATGGCGTCATTATATTGCTTTGCCCGAGCGCGGAAAGTTTACGATTTTTAACCGTTCACATTATGAAAATGTACTGGTTACAAGAATTCATCCTGAATTGCTGCTGAAAGAAAATCTTCCGGGAATTGAAAAAACCGGTGACATTAAAAAGGATTTCTGGAAACAGCGGCTGGAACAAATCAATGATTTTGAAAAACATTTGGCGCGAAACGGTACAATTATCCTGAAATTTTATCTTCACCTGAGCAAAGAGGAACAGCGTAAGCGCTTACTGCGGCGTCTTGAAGAGCAAAAGCATAACTGGAAGTTCTCGCCTAGCGATCTCAAAGAACGGGAACATTGGGAAGAATATATGGATTATTATGAAGAAGCAATCAATGAAACTTCAAAAGATGAAGCGCCGTGGTTTGTAATTCCGGCCGATGATAAAGAAATGGCACGTTATATGGTTGCGAAGATCATCTGGCAGGAAATGCAAAAATACGATGACATTAAAGAACCTGAACTCGCTGATGATATCAAGCAGGAATTTTCACGGTTTTATGAGCAGTTAAAAAAATAGAAAAGCCCCAAAATGGGGCTAATCAACTATGTATAAAAGTTACGTTCTTATAGTTTAAATCCGTAAGCCAGACGCAAAGCCAGCTGCCCGATTCCTTTATCTCCGTTCGCTTTGTAGAAGTCGTTATAATACTCATAACGCAAACTCAAATCAAGATATTTCGAAGCAACCCAGCCAATTCCGGGAGCCAACAGTAAAGTTGTATCATTGTAATCGTTAGTTACCGCAAATCCCGCACCGGCTTCACCCAAAAGATAAAACTGGTCTTCGTAAATAAATCCTTTAAAACCTGCTTTTACAGGAATAAATCCTAAATCCTTTGCGTCGCCATCAATAAAAAGGTTGGTGAAACCTGTTGTTAACGTGATAGAAGTTCTTTTTGATAAATCGTACTGCAAACGAATATCTCCACCTAAAGTCGCACCGTATGGCTCTTCAAATAAATAACCACCGTTAAGCCCAAATCCTAGGCGAAATCCCTGATCATAACCTTCTGCTGATTGTGGCAAGGTAGCCGGCGTTTGTTGAGCTTGTGCGTTTGTTCCGGCGATAGCTAAAAAAGCCATTAATAATAAACCTTTGATTTTTGTTTTAGTTTCCATAATTCTCTTTTTTGAAGTTATTTTTGTTAGTATAATTCTTATGAAAATCATACTTTACAAATTTA
>CAZSDN010000084.1:0-10945 GCA_964605595.1 uncultured Flavobacterium sp.
GAATTATAGGAATGGAAATGCATTATGTTGCTAAAAAGGAACTGTTCGTATTTCCGTTTGGCGCTTATTTCAGATGGATGGGCGGCGCGCCTTTAGATCGTTCAGGTGGAAAAAATGTAGTGGACAGCATTGTTTCGATATTTCAAAACCGCGAAGTGTTCCGTTTGGCAATAGCGCCTGAAGGAACGCGTAAAAAGGTCGACGAGTGGAAAACAGGATTTTATTATATCGCTTTAAAAGCCGATGTTCCTGTAATTTGCATTGCGTTTGATTATGGAAAAAAAGAAGTTAATATTGCCAATCCGTTTTATCCGACAGGAAACATAGAAAATGATTTGCAGGTTTTGGCACGGCATTTTATTGGTGTTACCGGAAAATTCCCTGAATATACGGGCGATTTAAAAAAGTATGCCAATAGCAGGTAATTTTCTTCATTGTGCCGGGTTAAATTCCTTAAAACTTCCATTGGAGTAAAAAATCACAATTTTATAGATGCCTTCAGATTGGCCGGAATCGGGTAGGGCAGGCGTGTCTTTTTTAGTTTGAGCAGGTTCTTCTTTTTTAGCAGTTTCGACTTCTTTTGATGAAAAATCGGTTATTGTTTTCAGGAAATTCCCCTCTCCGTTTAAAAGCCAATAGAGATCTACCTGCGGAAATTCTTCCGAAATTTTCAATACAAAATCAAGGCTGGGTTTATTGCGCCCGGATAAAATGTGTGAAATCCCCGAACGTTGTACGCCAATTTTATCTGCAAATGAAGAAGCGGTGAGGCTGTAATAATCCATTAAATGGTGAAGCCTTTTTGTAAAATCGTCTATGTTTAACATGGTGTAAAATTCGGTTGTTACAAATGTAAAAAAATTAGTGCTGTTTATTTAGTTTACAGCTGTAATTTACTATTTCAATTAAAAATATATTGAAATTTATTATTTATATAATGATTTTTATTGCTCTGATTATTAAATATTTATTACGAATAATTATTTAATATTATTTAACGGTTACAATAGTAAACTTTTATTTATTCTAAAGCATTTACAATTGTAATTGGCAAGATGTTTACCTTTGTAATCCGATATAAATACTATGGATTTCGAACTCATTTTCAATACCTGCAAAGAGCAGGGTCTTAAGGGCAGATACATTACCCTCGACGATATTGAACCCTTGCTGAATATAAACGAAAGGAATGTTCATCTTTCTGTTATTGGCCAATCCGTATTGGGAAAACCAATTTATAAATACCAGGTCGGATTCGGGAAAACCAAAATCCTGCTTTGGTCTCAAATGCATGGAAACGAAAGCACGACAACGAAAGCATTGTTCGATCTGTTTAAATTCTTGGAAAGTGATTTTTCTGAAGCAAAAAAAATGATAGAAGAATTTACTTTTTGCTTTGTCCCGATGTTAAATCCGGATGGCGCTAAATCATATACACGTGCCAATGCAAACGGAATCGATCTGAATAGGGACGCGCAGGATTTAAGCCAGCCTGAAAGTCGGGTTCTCAGGGAAATTTATGAAAATTTTAAGCCTGATTACTGTTACAACCTGCATGATCAAAGAACGATTTTTGGCGTTGGCGATTCAAATAAACCTGCTACTGTTTCTTTTTTAGCGCCTTCTTATAATGAATCCCGCGAATGGAATGCTTCTAGGAACGAGGCGATTAAGGTGATTTCCGGAATGAATAATACGCTGCAATTGTATATTCCCGGACAGATTGGGCGCTTTGACGACAGCTTTAATTTAAATTGCGTTGGAGACACTTTTCAGTTTTTAGGAACTCCGACTATTCTTTTTGAAGCAGGCCATTTTCAGAATGATTATGATAGGGATATAACTAGGAAGTTTATATTTTTTGCATTATTATCAGGATTCAAAACAATTTACGAAAACGTTATAGTTGATAATGTTTTTGAAATTTATATGAATATTCCGCAAAATAAAACAAGTTTTTTTGATTTTGTTTATAAAAATGTCAAATTTAATTATGGTAATTCAAAAATTATCACCAATTTTGCAGCTCAATATAATGAGGAATTAATAAACAATACGCTCTTTTTTAACGCTTTTATCATTAAAATAGACGATTTGGATAATAATTTCGGACATATTGAGTTTGATGCTGAAGGAAGGTTTTTTAACGATGGTTCTGAAAATATTCCACAGCTAAACAAAGCGGCCGATTTCAATTTAGGTGATGATATCAGGGTTATTAATGGCTCGGTTATTCGGTTAAGTAATAGATTTTAAGTTTCATAATAAACCAAACAAAACATAGATTATGAGTAAGTTTCGATTAGATGAGGTTGATCACCAGATTTTAGATATGCTGATTGACAATACAAGAGTTCCTTTTACAGATATAGCAAAAAAGTTATTGATTTCTGCCGGAACTGTTCATGTACGTGTGAAGAAAATGGAAGATGCTGGAATTATAATGGGATCTTCACTAACTCTCGATTACGAAAAATTAGGGTATTCGTTTATAGCTTACGTAGGTGTATTTTTGAATAATACTTCACAGACTAAATTCGTTCTTGAGCGCATCAATGAAATTCCTTTTGTGACCGTGGCTCACGTAACTACAGGAAAATTCAATATCTTTTGTAAGATAAGGGCCAAAGATACTAAACATGCAAAAGATGTGATTTTTATGATCGACGACATTGATGGTGTTTACAGGACTGAAACTATGATTTCACTTGAAGAAAGCATCAACGACAAAAAACGCCTGATGCACACGATTTTCAAGAATATGTAATAAACATCGGACAAATATTTAAAACCTCAAGTGAAAGCTTGAGGTTTTTTTATTAATTTAAAGCCAAATTTCAAATCATGTATACGCCTACAAAAATTGAACGCTTTAACCAGAATGTGCTTTCCAAGTACCATATTTACAATAGTGTTTTTATAACGCTTCCATTTGATGCGATTGATAATACCGGCGTTTTGCTGCCGTTGTTTTCTGAAATCTGCGAAAAAGGCTTTAAAGATAAACTGGGTCCGAAGCAAATCATGAATCTCTTTACGGATAAATTCATGGAAAATAAAACCGAGGAAGAGCAAATCGGATTGATGTTCCGCTTTATTCAGTACATAGAACGCCAGATCGTTCTTTTTGATGCCATTGAAGACGCGGCGTTCCCAATTGTGAATAATCTCGAAGGAAGAGGCTCTTTGCGCGACATGAAAGAAAAAGCCGAAGCAACAAACAAAATGCAGAAGCTTCGCGATTTTCTGAACGAATTTAATGTACGGACAGTTTTAACGGCGCATCCTACGCAGTTTTATCCTGGTTCGGTTCTCGGAATAATTACCGATCTTACTGAAGCAATCCGCATAAACGACCTGATAAGGATTAAGCAATTGCTTGCGCAACTCGGCAAAACGCCATTTATCAAAAAGGACAAGCCAACGCCTTTTGATGAAGCGGTAAGCCTGACATGGTATCTTGAAAATGTATTCTATCAAACGGCCGGTGAAATGATGCAGTATTTGAATAAGAATATTTTTGAAGATGTTGTTTTCGATAATCCCTTAATCAATTTTGGATTCTGGCCCGGAGGCGACCGTGACGGAAATCCGTTTGTTACAACTGATATTACTCTTAAAGTTGCAAACCGTTTGCGTACTTCAGTCATGAAATGTTATTATAATGATATACGTAATTTAAAAAGGAAGTTAACTTTCTATGAAGTAGATGATTTGATTACTCAAATTGAATTAAAGCTTTATCGTTCGGTATTCTATTCCGAAGGTGAAATTTTTATTACCATTGAAGAATTCAAACAAAAACTGAATACCATAAAACAGATAATCATTAAAGAGCACAGGTCGCTTTATCTTGATGAATTGAACTTGCTGATAAGTAAAGTTAACTTGTTCGGATTTTATTTTGCTTCGCTCGACATTCGCCAGAACAGTAAAATACACGAAAAGGTTTTTGCCGATTTATATGAATTTGATTCCAAAAATAAATCGATGATTTTTCCTGAAAACTATATTTCCCTTTCTGAAGATGAAAAAATTCATGCATTGCAAAATATAAATGCAAAATTGAACCCGGAAGATTTTCAGGACGAAGCCAGATCAACTCTGGAATCAATTCACGCTATGAGAAAAATTCAAGATCAAAACGGCGAAAGCGGATCGAACCGTTATATCATCAGCAATAATGAAAGCGCATTGAATGTGATTGAAACCCTGGCATTGTTTCATTTGTCCGGCTGGCAGGATCCGACTGTTGATGTCGTACCGCTTTTTGAGATCATAGATGATTTAAAAAATGCCGAAGCGATTATGGAGAAGCTTTATAAAAATCCATTGTATGCAAAGCATTTAAAAATCCGGAACAATAAACAGACCGTCATGCTCGGCTTTTCTGACGGAACCAAAGACGGAGGTTATTTAATGGCAAACTGGAGCATTTATAAAGCAAAAGAAGCCATTACCAAGGTTTCACGCAAATACGGGATCAAAGTCATTTTCTTTGACGGCCGTGGCGGTCCGCCGGCGAGAGGCGGCGGTAAAACACATAAATTTTATGCTTCGCTCGGGCCGACGATTGAAAATGAAGAAATCCAGCTTACAATTCAGGGGCAAACGATCAGTTCTAATTTTGGAACATTGGATTCCTGCAGGTATAATCTTGAAAATTTGCTGAGCGCCGGAGTTGCCAATCGTTTTGATGATAAAGAAAATTTGCTCACAGAAAAGGATAAAGACATTTTAGATGAATTATCTGAAAAAGGATACCAAAAGTATATTGATTTTAAAAACCACCCGAAATTTATTCCATACCTTGAAAGAGTAAGTACGCTTAAGTATTTCTCCAAAGCCAACATTGGCAGCCGTCCGGCAAAAAGGAGTAAATCTGAACAGCTTGATTTTGCCGATTTGAGAGCAATTCCTTTTGTTGGCTCGTGGAGCCAGCTTAAACAAAATGTGCCTGGTTTTTTTGGTGTCGGAACCGGTTTAAAGCATTTTTACGATACAGGGAAATGGGATGAAATTCAAAATTTATTTCAAAATTCATTGTTTGTACGCACTTTGCTCGAAAATAGTATGATGTCGATTGCCAAATCATTTATGCCGCTGACAGCTTACATGAAAGACGATCCTGAATTTGGCGCGTTCTGGCAAATCATTTCAGACGAATTCGACCTTACGAAAGAAATGCTGCTCAAAATCGCAAACCATTCAGAGTTAATGGAAAATTACCCGGATGGAAAAGCATCAATCCAAATGCGCGAACATATCGTGATGCCGTTGTTAACGATCCAGCAATATGCACTGTTGCGTATCAAAGAACTTAATTCAGAACCTGTTCCAGACGGTAAAAAGGTTTCGGTATATGAAAAAATCGTGACACGTTCCCTTTTCGGAAATACAAACGCCAGCAGAAATTCAGCATAAAATAGTATAAAATGAAATCAGAAGAATTGCCAATAAACGAATATGAAGGTTATTTTGAAGCCTATATCGGAATCTTGAGAAACACCCATCTTTTTGAAGACCTCGAAATCTCGATTCATGAATTTATCAGGTTTGTCCAAAATATCCCGTTAGACAAGTTTGATTACCGTTATGCGGAAGGAAAATGGACAATAAAAGATATTATCCAGCATTTAATTGATTCTGAAAGGGTTTTTAGCTATCGCGCTTTACGGTTTTCACGTAATGACAAAACACCATTGCCCGGTTTTGACGAAAATGCTTTTGTAGAAAATACAAATGCGAATACAAGAAGCATTCAGGAATTGTTATCAGAGTTTGCCATTGTAAGGCAATCCACATTATCGCTTTTCAGGAGTTTTACGCAGGAACAATTGAAAATGATTGGAACAGCTTCAGAAAAACAGTTGTCTGTAAGAGCGCTCGGATTTATAATTATCGGCCATTTAAAACACCATCAAAAAGTATATCAGGAGCGGTATTTATCGTAAAGCTTCGGCCCAAAATAGCAATTTTTTTTCAAATGCCATAGTGTTTGCCGGACTTGTCGAAGGCATTACTTCATATTTTATGCCTTCTATCTGGCCAAATTTTTTGACGAAATATTTATGGCTTTCTTTTCCGTTGAAAATGATTTTTTTGATTTTCGGGTAATTCCGAAACAGGGCAATGAAATCATTTTCTCTATGGTTTTTGATGTTTGTGTCAAGGCTGCCGGCGCGTTCACAGTTTTCGAGAACATCCCATAATGCAATATTGTTTTTTTGTAATAGTTGCTTTTTTTCTTTAAAATCATCCGGAACCGGAAGCGAATCAAAAAACGTAAAAATGATTTTCCAAAAGTGATTTTGCCGGTAAGCATAATATTCCTGCTTTTCTAAAGACTTTGCGCCGGGCATTGTTCCCAAAATCAGGGTTTCAGCATTTGAATCTATAATAGGAGGAAAGGAGCAGATAATTTTTGCCATTATAAAAAAAGGAACTCTTTCAAGTTCCTTAAGTATTAGTTAGTCTTCGTCTTCTTCATCGTCTTCGTCAGCAATATCCGAAGAATCACGGTCTTCATCCTCATCATCATCCAATTCAGGTTTGTCAAGGTTTTCATCTTCTTCCTCATCTTCATCTTCAGAAACAGCGTCTTCATCATCGCCAATGTCAATGCCTTTAATTGATTCCAACGGAACTACAACATCATCGTCTTCATCAAAATTGATAATCCTGTCGGCGAGTTTCGTGCTTATTTTGACAAGGTAGATCGTATCTTCAGTTCTTACTTCTACAGCTTCAATCGTTTCGTTTTTGTGGTTTTTAAAACGGATAATATTGGAATCATCATATCCGTCGGGAAATTTTTCAACCAAAAGGTTTAAAATCTCATTAGTCAGTTTTGAATAGTCAACAATTACTCTTTTCATAGCGTTTTATTATAGATCAAGTAGGTAAGCAAAAATTAATGGGGCAACAATGGTCGCGTCCGACTCGATGATAAATTTTGGGGTTGTGATGTCAAGCTTTCCCCAAGTGATTTTTTCATTTGGAACCGCTCCTGAATAAGAACCGTAACTTGTGGTAGAATCTGAAATCTGGCAGAAATAACTCCAAAAAGGAACATCGTGCATTTCCATATCCTGATACAGCATCGGAACGACGCAAATAGGAAAATCTCCTGCGATTCCGCCACCAATCTGGAAGAAACCAACTCCGTTTTTACTATTGTCGGTATACCATTTTGCTAGGAATGTCATGTATTCAATCCCTGATTTCATCGTTGAAGCTTTTAATTCGCCTTTAATGACATAGGAAGCAAAAATGTTACCCATTGTGCTGTCTTCCCAACCCGGAACTATTATTGGAAGGTTTTTCTCGGCAGCGGCATACATCCAGCTGTCTTTAAGGTCTATTTCATAATATTCTTCCAAAACGCCTGAAAGCAGCATTTTATACATGAATTCATGCGGAAAATAACGTTCTCCATTGTCGTCAGCATCTTTCCATATTTTGTAAATATGCTTTTGCAGGCGGCGGAAAGCTTCATGCTCGGGAATACAGGTGTCAGTTACCCGGTTCAGGCCTCTTTCCAATAAATCCCATTCTTCCTGTGGCGTTAAATCGCGGTAATGCGGTACTCTTTCATAATGTGAATGAGCTACGAGGTTCATTATGTCTTCTTCAAGATTTGCACCGGTGCATGATATGATTTGTACTTTGTCACGGCGAATCATCTCTGCGAAAATCTTTCCGATTTCGGCGGTACTCATCGCGCCGGCTAAAGTCACCATCATTTTGGCGCCGTTGGCTAACTGCTGTTCATAGGCCTTGGCCGCATCAACTAAAGCGGCAGAATTAAAATGCAGATAATGCTTTTCAATAAACTGGCTAATTGGTCCTTTACTCATTCTCTTTTAGTTTGTTTGTTGTCTTTCGACTAAAGTTTATTTGGTTTGGGTTATCAAAGAAAATCTTTTTTTCTGAAAACTCCAACCTAAAAATGTACGACTTATTTATAACCTAATATTGATAGGACTTGTTCTGATGTTTGCTGCTCTGAAAATATTTCAGTTGCAAGGATTCCGTTTTCATCCCGGTCAATCAGTATATGTTTTGGCTGCGGAATCAGGCAGTGGTGCAAACCGCCATAACCACCAATTGTTTCCTGGTAAGCTCCGGTATTGAAAAAACCAATATACAAAGGCTTTTCTTTGTTATATTTTGGAAGATAAATAGCATTCATGTTTTGCTCAGAATTGTAATAATCATCACTGTCACATGTTAAGCCGCCCAATAAAACACGCTCATACTGATCGTTCCAACGGTTAACGGCAAGCATGATAAACCGCTTATTTATTGCCCATGTATCCGGTAATGTAGTGATGAAAGACGAATCAATCATGTTCCATTTTTCCCTGTCATTTTGCTGCTTTTGGTATAAAACCTGGTAAATTGCGCCGCCGCTTTCTCCTACGGTAAACGAACCGAATTCGGTAAAAATATTCGGTGTGTCAACTTCAGCTTCTTCACAGGCAATTTTTATCTGATTCAGGATTTCATCGATCATGTACTGGTAATCATACTCGAAAGCCAAGGAATTTTTTATTGGGAAACCGCCGCCGATATTCAATCCGTCAAGGCTTGGGCATTCTTTTTTAAGAGCGATGTAAACCTTGATACATTTTACCAATTCGTTCCAGTAATAGGATGTGTCATTAATCCCGGTATTGATAAAAAAGTGAAGCATTTTGAGTTCCAGGTTCGGATTTTCCTGGATTTGTTTTTTGTAAAAAGCAACAATGTTTTTATATCCGATACCAAGGCGCGATGTATAAAACTCAAATTTAGGTTCTTCTTCGGCTGCAATACGGATCCCAATCTTGAATTTTCCTTTTATCTCGGCCTGAAGTAAATCAAGTTCTTCATAATTATCAATGATCGGAATGGCGTTTTTATGGCCATTATTTATTAACCGCGCAATATTACTAATATATTGGTCTCTTTTAAAACCGTTGCAGATGACATAGGTGCTTTTGTTTATTTTTCCATTTTCAAGAAGGTTCTCTACAATGTTGATGTCAAATGCCGACGATGTTTCAATATGGATGTTGTTTTTAAAAGCCTCATTCATAACATATTCAAAATGAGAGCTTTTTGTGCAATAACAATAATAATATTTGCCTTCGTATTTGTTTTTCTCCATCGCTTTACGGAACCAGTTTTTAGCCCTGTTGATGTTGTTGGAGATTTGTGGCAGATAAGTAAACTTTAACGGTGTGCCATATTCTTCTACCAATTTCATTAAATCGATATTATGAAACTGCAGATTATCTTTATTAAGTGTAAATTCTTCCTGTGGGAAATAAAATGTCTGATTGATCAGGTCGAAATATTTTGTATTCATTTAGCTTTGGGTTTTTTCCGCTGCGCTCCAGACAATTTGGCTACGCCTCGGGTTGATTAAAATTAATTAAAAAATACTTTTAATCAGTTTCTCAAACCCTAATATTAGCATAAATTATAGCAAGTTTTTCATGATAAACGCTTGAAGAAGTCAAAATATCGAACTGGAAAAGTGGTTTCATACCCGAAATTTTCCTTATAAACGCCTTTGCATAACAGCGGTTTTCGCTTGTTCCGGTTGAAAATGGCGGCCTGTTTTGCTTTTCGTTCATCACGGCAAATGTAAAAAATAAAATATCCGATTTGCAACCCTTTTATTAAAAAAATATTAAGTTTTATAATCTTCAAAAGCACTGATTATCAATTGGTTTTCGAGCACTTGATTGATTTTTATTTTTCCGATGCCGTCTAAAAGTGAAAATTGGATCTTTCCGTATTCATTTTTCTTGTCGTGGATCAATAAATCAATGATCGGTTCCAAGTCGTCTTTCTCAAAGATTATCTTGTCGAAAATGTTGTTTACGGTTGTTTTGATCTGCGAATATTCTTCGGCGGAAATAAGATTTTTTTTCATTGAAATATAACTTTCCAGAATCATCCCGGCAGCAATGGCTTCACCATGCAGCAATGTTGTTTTTGATTCGTTTTCCAGAAAATGGCTTTCAATTGCATGGCCGAGCGTATGGCCAAAATTCAGGGATTTTCGGATTCCGTTTTCGAATGGATCCTGTTTTACGATTGCATTCTTTATAATAATCGATTCGTAGATCAGCTGGTCAAAATCGGCTAAATCCAATTGGGTTAAATCCAGGAATTTTTCCCAATAGCTTTTATCGTATATAAGTCCGTGCTTCAGCATTTCGGCAAGCCCGGAGCGCATTTCATTCTGCGGAAGCGTTTCAAGGAACTGCGTGTCAATTAAAAGTAGTTTTGGGATATTGACAACGCCGATCTGGTTTTTCAAAACGCCAAGGTCAATTCCGTTTTTGCCGCCAACCGACGCGTCAACCATTGCCAGGAGCGTTGTTGGAACATGGATAAATGCTATGCCGCGCTTGAATGTTGAAGCGACAAATCCGCCAAGGTCGGTGACAACTCCGCCGCCAACATTGATAATCAGGCTTTTTCGGTCGGCACCTAATTCGGTCAGAACGTTCCAGATTTGTATGCAGGTTTCAATATTTTTAAAGCTTTCTCCGTTGTCAAACTCGATTATTTCAAACGGCAGTTCGGTTTCGAGTTTTGGCAGGAATACTGGCATGCAATATTCATTGGAATTGCTGTCGGTTATGATGAATAATTTCGAATACGCATTTTCCCTCAAATGAGTATTGATTTCTTCATAGCTGTTGAAATGGATTTTATAATCGTTGGCTTCGATGAGTTGCATAGTTATGAATAAAGGCTACAAAATAAGGGAATTTTAAGCAATGTATTTTCCGGAGGATAAATAAATATATTCAAAACAATATATTTTACGATATTTGAACCTCTTTTTAAACAAATGAATTATGGGAATGAATAAAAATACGGTTTTAGGCTGGGCAACTTTTATAATGATTTTAATGGGATTTATCCTTATCAGCCTTGG
>CAZSDN010000084.1:10955-12416 GCA_964605595.1 uncultured Flavobacterium sp.
CCTTGGCGTGTTCAGGTATGACGATGTTGCAGGTTGGGGATTTGGCGCGGTTGGCGTTGGTTTTTGGGCTAACGCATGGGTATTCAGCTCGTTGAAAGGCCGGGTTTAATGGAATTTATTTTACCTTTTAATTATTGAGAAATAGTCCATGATTAAACTTACTTTTTCTGTTGAAACCGGAATATTTTGACCATTTTTTAAAACCAAACTGCAATCAGATTTGTTGAACGAGTTTGCAAAATCCATATTTGCGATATACGATTTATGGATGCGCATGAACCGGTTATCGAAACACAAAATATCTTCAAAATTCTTAAGGTTGCGGCTTACCAGGTGTTTTACATTGTTGCTGCAAAAAATTTCAGCATATGCGCCTTCGCCTTTGATATGAATGATGGATGAAGTTTCAATAAAAAGGATGCTGTTGCCAGACGGAACGGCTATTTTATTTAGCGATTCCTGCTTAATATTTTCCTGAAGGATTTTATAGTTTTCAATTTTTTGTTTCTGTTTTTCCAATCGTTTCAAGGCATCGGTTAATTCTTCGGGGTTTATTGGCTTTAGTAAATAATCTATTGCCGAAAATTTAAATGCTTTTATGGCATACTCGTTATAAGCGGTTGTGAAAATGATATCAAACGTAATTTCGTTTTCGTCAAAAAAATCCAAAAGTTCCAATCCGCTATGTCCCGGCATTTCAATATCAAGGAAGACCAAATCCGGCTTGAGTTTTCGGATAGCTTTTACGCCTTGTGGCAAATTTTCGCATTCGGCAACAATTTCAAGCGAAGGATAAAATTCTTTTACCAACAAAGACAGTGAAACCCGTGCTCTTTTTTCGTCATCAATTATAATCGCTTTCATATATTATTTTTTGGAATTTTTATGAATACACTTGTTCCCAACGATGCCAATCCGTGAGTTGTCTTATCGGTAAAAACGATAGAAATTTTGTTTCTTTTGTTGTGGTTTAGTAAATCAACGCGGTTTTGAATCGCAATGGTAGCAAACGATTGATGGTTCTTATTTTTAATGGCATTGAGTTCGCCACTCTTTTTTCTGCCAATTCCATTGTCGTCAATAATGATAGTGATGTTATTTTCTGTTTCTGTAAATTGAATGGAAATTTTCTTGAAACCTTCCTTGTGCAATAATCCGTGTTTAACAGCATTTTCGACATAAGGTTGCAATAACATTGACGGAATTTTGGTTTGTTCGCCGTCTATATTTTGATTTACGGATATTTCAAATTCAAAATCATCTTCAAAACGTACCTTTTCAATTTCCAGATAAAGCGTAAGTGTTTTTATCTCTTCTGAAATAGAAATCACATCTTTTTCTGTCATTTCTAAAATTGTCCGGGTTAGATTTGAGAATTTGGACAGATAATTCAATGCCTCTTTTTTTTCATTCGATAAAATATAGGATTGCAAAGTGTTTAACGCATTGTAGAAAAAATGT
>CAZSDN010000085.1:0-5126 GCA_964605595.1 uncultured Flavobacterium sp.
GGAGCGTTACTTGGCGGGGCAGTTTGTGTTTATTTAGGAACCAGTCCTGATTATGGCTGGAGCTATGCATTCTTATCTGCGGGAATTGTAATGTTTATTGGATTGATTACCTTTATTTACACAAAAAAGTCATTAGGGCCGATTGGAGATTCGCCGCTTCTTAACCTGGAACCGGCAAAAAGGACAACTCGTGAAATAGCCGTTTATGTTGGTTCATTGATCAGTATTCCATTGATTTTTATAATGATAAAAAACACCGATTATACAGACTATTTTATGTATACAATCGGGCCTTTGGCAGTATTGTATTTCCTGTATGAAACATTTAAAGAAAGCGATGAAAAAGCCCGGAAAAAACTAATCGCAGCATTTGTGTTTATCCTTTTCTCTATTATCTTTTGGGCATTTTTTGAGCAAAGCGGAGGTTCTTTGGCATTATTCGCTAAAAATAACCTACATCATAATTTGTTGTTTTTTGAAATCAATCCGAATATTGTGAATAACACGTCGAATTCGCTGTTTGTAATTATCTTCAGCCCGATAGTTGGTTTGATCTGGCTTGGAATGGCTAAAAAGAAAATCGAGCCAAATACCGTAATGAAATTTGGAATTGGATTTTTATTTCTGGCGGCAGCTTTTTATACCTTTTATTATACCCGTTTTTTTGCCGATAGTGCCGGAATAACATCATTGAACCTTTTCACATTTGCCTACTTGATTATCACTTTTGGAGAATTATGCTTATCACCAATTGGATTGTCCATTATGACAAAACTTTCACCAAAACGCCTTTCAGGAATGATGATGGGAATGTGGTTTCTGGCCAGTGCTTATGGACAATATGCCGCTGGTTTGCTTGGAGCCGGAATGTCGTCACCTGATGAAAATGCAACCTTGCTTACAAAATTGCAAGGCTACACCGAAGGATATTATCAATTGGCTGTCTATGCCCTGGTTGCAGGATTATTACTAATAATAGTTTCTCCATTAATTAGAAAATTAATGCAGGAGGTAAAATAATATACATTAAATTAATTATGACAGATTCTACAGCAAATCCCGATTTTTTTAAATCAAAAGTTTTAGGCCATCCATCGGGATTATTCGTTTTGTTTTTCACAGAAATGTGGGAGAGGTTTTCTTTCTACGGAATGAGAATCTTACTAATATTATTTCTTACCGCAGCAATAACAGGAGATAATCCGGGTTGGGGTTGGAATGCCGAAAATGCCGGTGCATTATACGGGACTTACGCAATGTTGCTTTACATTACGCCTATTTTTGGGGGTATTATTGCTGATAGATATATCGGTTACCGTTGGGCTGTTCTTATCGGATCTATTATAATGACGTTAGGCCATGCGGCAATGTTTCTGGATACTCCGTTTATGCTTTATCTCGGATTAGGTTTGTTGGTCATCGGAACGGGTTTTTTCAAACCAAACATGACTTCAATCTTATCTGAAATGTATAAAGAATTCCCTGAAAAAAAAGACGGGGCATATACTATTTTTTATATGGGAGTTAACGCCGGTGCATTCTTTGGAATGATGCTTTGCGGATATCTGGCTTCAAATTTAGGATGGCACTGGGGATTTGGACTTGCAGGTATATTCATGTTGTTAGGAACTATTCAATTTTGGCTGGCCAAGCCTTTGTTTGGTAGTATCGGAGAAGTGCCTTCAAAGGAAAAAAGAGACGCCGCAATAGAACAATCCAGGCTTTCTGTAAATCAGGAAGACAAAACAAATCCTTTTACTACTATTGATTATATCCTAATTGTAATCACTACAGTAATCGGTTTGATTTACGCTTTTAATGATCCATTATCCAAAATTGGAGGAATTAATGTGTTCGACTTTAAAGTTGGAAGTTTTGAAGGGCCAATCTTTATGATTTTAATCGCTCTGGGTTTATTCTTCATATTAGTAATTTCCAGGCTCATCAGATATACTAAAGTAGTTAGAGACCGTTTGATCGCGGTGATTATTTTTGCGTTCTTTACTATTTTCTTTTGGATGTCATTTGAGCAAGCGGCTTCTTCTTTAGTGCTTTTTGCCAGAGATAATGTCGACAGGACTTTGGAGGGATCGTCATTAACGACATTTAATATCATCAATACTTTATTGACGGTAGTTCCATTGTTGATTATCTCCTGGGTATTATTTTTACTTTGGAACCAAACCTGGAAGAAAGCATTACTTTCAAACATCGTTCTGGTAATTACATTTTTAGGTGTTTGGGGAATTTGCATTTGGATGCTCTACAATGAATTTACCAAATCTGCTTCAGAAATTGATCCAAGCTGGTTTTCAATACTAAATTCATTCTTTATTATTGCCTTTGCCTCAACTATTTCTAAACTTTGGGATAGTAAATACAATCCGCCAGCAGCTGTAAAATACGGCATGGGATTAATCATTATGGCACTTGGTTTCGGGTTATTAGCTTATGGTTCTTACGGAATTACCGATGGTGTAAAGGTTTCTATGATTTGGTTGATTCTCGCATATCTTTTCCATACAATAGGAGAACTATGTTTATCGCCAGTAGGATTGTCCTACGTGTCAAAACTGGTTCCTGCCCGAATGATAGCATTTATGTTTGGAATGTGGTATTTAGCCATCGCTATCGGAAATAAATTAGCTGCTATAGCCGGTGGACAAATCGAAAACATTACCAAGGAATACTCTTTATCTACATTTTTCTTAATCTTTACAATAGTTCCTGTCATAGCGGGATTAATTGTAATGGCATTAAATCCAGTGTTGAAAAAATTAATGCACGGCATTAGGTAATAGTAAGTTATAAATTTAAAACTACTTTTTAAAATATTCAAAATGAAAAAAATAACTCTGATATTATTTTTATTTCTGGGATCGATGACTATTGAAGCCCAGGAATTGACTTGGCACACTGATGTGAAAAAAGCCTCTGAAGTTTCAATGAAATCCAATAAACCGCTTATGTTTTTCTTTACAGGAAGCGATTGGTGCGGATGGTGCATCCGTTTGCAAAGGGAAGTTTTCAACACTCCTGATTTTACAAAATGGGCAAACGAGAATGTTGTTTTAGTGGAATTGGACTTTCCGAGAGGAAAAGCCCTTGCGCCCGAAATAAAGCAACAAAATTCAGAATTGGAACAAATGTTCGGAGTTAGAGGTTATCCTACCGTGTGGATAGTCACGCCAACCAAAAAAGATTCCAAGGTTTCCTTTGAAAAGCTGGGAAGTACAGGATATGTTGCAGGCGGCCCGGCAAACTGGATTGCAGGAGCAAACTCCATCCTTAAAAAATAATATCATTCCAGTTTATAAAATCCCTTTTCAGCAGTAGCATGAAAAGGGATTTTGTTTTTAGCGCATGTTTTTTTCCAGAGTTCGACATAACTTTTAAAGTTTGATCCATCTGCGACAATCGCTTTTGGCTGTTGCGAGCATAACAACCTTTCTAAATTTAGCTTTGGTGAATGTGATAACAAAATTATATCTGAATTATATTTGTTAAGGTAAACTGCTAAACTGTCAATTGTCAGGATTTTCATGCCTTTAAAAAAGTATACATTTTTTAATTTTTGAACCGTATCTGTATCAGTAAAGTTATTTGTAAGATAAGCTCTAAGCGTATTCGCATTCCATTTTGAAAGACTGTCGTTGGAATATAATATTGTTCTGCTTTTTGATTTTTCCAAAATGGCCGTCTTTTTTTGAAAGTTAAAAACAATGAATTCTTCTTTTGTCCTGAAGCTTATCATTGTGCTAAAAAAGCTTAACTGGAATATTATCAAGACTAAAAGTAGAGAAGCAAATCTTTTATATCCCGGTTTTTTTATCCAAATTACCATAAATGTAATGGCAGCATAAAGCGATATAAGTAAAGTGCTGTTTAAAGGGATTTCCTGGATGATAAAATTTTCAAAGGATGCAATCCATTTTATAGTTTGGTTAAGGGCAGTAATCATCCATTCTAATGCTTTCATCGGAAATTCAGGAACATAATTTAAAGATGCCATTATAATGACAACAACCCCAACTGCCATGATGATCCCCAAAGTAGGCAGGATCACGAGGTTGGTTAAAAAGAAAAGCCCCGGAAACTGATGGAAATAATAAATGCTTAGAGGCAGTGCGCCAATTTGAGCGGCAAAAGAAACAGTCAGAATGTCCCAAAAGTAGGCAGTGATTTTATATTTCGGAATCCATAGACCCGAAAGTAATGGCTGTAGCCAAAGTATAAAAAACAAAGAAAGATAGCTTAGTTGGAATCCAAGGTCGAACAAAAACGAAGGCGAAACAGCCAAAATGAATAAGGCTGAAACCAAGAGCGTATGAAATATGTTTGTCTCTCTTTTTAGATACATCCCAAAGGCAACAAAGCAAAACATGGTCACTGACCGGACGACCGAAGGAGAAAGTCCGGCGATAACCGCAAAAGTCCAAAGGCTTATAAAAACAATTATGAATCGGATTAAATTTCCTGTTTTGTTTTTCCGCAAGCCTGACAACATAAAGTTTATAAAAAGCAGGATAAACCCAACGTGTAACCCTGAAACCGACAGAATGTGAACTGCGCCAGAAAACTGATAATCACGGAGTATTTCCTGCGAAATTTCCTGTTGCTGTCCCAGAATTAAGGCAAGCAATACTTGCAAAGAATCATTTTCGAAATCTTTTTCTTCAAGGTTAGCGATAATGCGCCCGCGAAATAGGGATGCATAATGCCACATTGTTTTCTCGGTTGCGCCACATAATAGATAATCGTTTTCTGAAAAATACATCTGAGCGAAAATCGATTTGTTTTTCAGGTAACTGCCATAGTCAAACTGTCCGGGATTATCCGGAGGGCGATGTTTGAGGATTTTTCCATGAATCAGTAAATTCGAGCCAATCTCAAGGTTTTTCGAGATAGTGTCTTTTCGGATATTTAGTATGATTTTACCTGAACTTTTTCGATTGTCTATTCGTTTGATTATAGCTACATAACGGTCATTTCGGACTGAACTTTTCATCTTTTCATGAAGTACAGTTTCTATACGATGGGACTTTTCAGCGTTTCCACAAAAGTGGATATAATTGATTCTTTGATGATGAGCGTCATGGGAAACATATGTTAGTATTCCGGCAAGT
>CAZSDN010000085.1:5136-12133 GCA_964605595.1 uncultured Flavobacterium sp.
GAAATTCCAGCTAATTGTATGTCCAAATATTTCTTTAGCTGGAAATGTTTTTTTGTGAAAAAATAAGAAATACCATATAGTATAAAACCAGGCAATGTTACCAAAAAAATGGTTTCGGGTTTTGGATTCCAATAAAATCCAATGGCTATCCCTGAAATGAAGAATAAGGTGATTATGGATAATGGAAATTGTAAAGCCCTCATGCAAGTCATTGGTTAAAATAAAAAAAGGAGCTTTCGCCCCTTTTTCAAGTTATTAGATAACCCCGATATAAAATGCAAGGCCTTCGCAATAATTAATTTTGACTACGTGGCATATAGTTTAAACATCAGGCCTTACTATTTTATGATGTAAAACTACATGAACAGTCAACTAATCGAATACGGATTTACCGTAAAAATTGTTAAACTATTAAATTCTAGAAATTGGAAGATTAAAGCGATGCGCTTTTGATTACACGATTAACCTGAGCAAAGGTTCGTTTGTAATAAGGTTCTTTAGTAGATGAAATAATGACGCCGCTTTGAGTTGACGAGTGTATGAATTTTATTTCGTCTTCCAAAACTTCTACAACCAAGCCAACATGGTTGATTATACGCCGTCCATTTGTCTTAAAGAAAATAAGATCGCCCTTTTGAATGTCTTTTTTGTCGAGCTTCTCACCAACTTTTGCCATTTCATTGGAACTCCTTGGAAGTTTCATGTCAAAAATATTAAAAACCGCCGTCACCATTCCTGAACAATCCATTCCGGATGTGCTTGTTCCGCCGCCGTGGTATCTAACACCTAAAAAACCCATCGCATTATTGATCATTTGCAGGCTTAAATAGTTTTCAATTGGTGAAGGAAGCAAATCGGGATCTTCAGTTTCAACAACTATTGTTTTTTTAGTTTTGGCAGAAGGTTTCGATTGTTTTATTTCTTTAGATTTTGTTTCAACCGCAATTGGTTTTGCCGTTTTTTCAACCTCAGTTGTTTTTGCTTCAGTAGGTTTTTGGTATATACCTTTCTTTACCGCTTCTTTTTTTGAAGTCACAATTTGTGAATAACCGAATGAGGTTATCAGGAAAAATAGTAAAGTAATAAACTGAATTTTTTTTGCAGGCATATTTTATTTTTTATTTTTCACGCATTCCATAATGACGGAAGCATTTAGATTTATTAATAAAATTCTGGATTGAATTTAACTAAGGTGAATAATGAAACGTTTAAAAAGCGTTTTTATTATTTCGATAGGTTGCAAATTTATATAATTTTTATCAAAACTTATATTTTAAGAATCAAAAAATTGTTTGCTAATTTTCATCAGTGTCAAAAAAAGTTATGCAAATTGTTGTTTTTGAGTAAGGTAAATTTCAGTTTTGCCGTTATGATGGTTTGATTTTATTAACAATCAGCTTCGCAGTTTTTGTGCTTGCGCCCATTCCGCCCAGTTTTTGTTCGAGTAAATCATATTGATGTAAAAGCTCATTTCGCCGTTCGGTCTTTAAAATTAGAGTCAGTTCTTCTGCGATTCGTTTCTTGTTGCAGTCGTCTTGAATTAATTCGGTTACAATCGGCGCATCCATGATTAAATTTACAAGCGAAATGTATTTGAGTGTAATGATGCGTTTTGCAATCTGATAGGATACCCAGCTTCCTTTGTAACAAACCACTTCGGGGACTTTAAATAAAGCTGTTTCAAGCGTGGCTGTGCCCGAAGTTACTAAAGCCGCTTCAGAATGGCTTAACAAATCATAGGTTTTATTCGAAATGAATTTTATGTTTTTTGTGGTCAGGAATGGTTCGTAAAATGAATATTCCTGGCTCGGTGCGCCGGCAATGACAAATTGATATTCAGGAAAATCATCAACAACACTCAACATCAGCCCAAGCATTTTAGTTATTTCCTGTTTTCGGCTTCCCGGAAGTAATGCCACAATCGGTTTGTCATCAAGATTGTTTTCTGTAATGAAAGTTTTCTGGTCGGTTTCAATTCGATTATGGATGGCATCAATCAACGGATGCCCGACAAATTCAACCGGATAGCCGTGCTTTTTTTCATAAAAATCTTTTTCAAACGGCAGGATCACATATAATTTATCGATATCGCGCTTGATATCTTTAATCCGGTTTTCTTTCCATGCCCATATTTGGGGCGAAATATAGTAATGTGTTTTGAAACCCAGCTTTTTTGCCCATTTTGCGATACGCATATTGAATCCTGGATAATCGATAAAAATAATCACATCGGGATTGAATTTCAAAATGTCGGCTTTGCAGTATTTGATATTACTAAAGATTGTCCGAAGATTAAAAACTACTTCTATAAAACCCATAAATGCGAGTTCGCGATAGTGTTTGACGAGCTTTCCGCCAGCCTGTGCCATCAGGTCACCGCCCCAAAAACGTATATCGGCTTGCGGATCTTCACGATAAAGCGCCTTCATCAGGTTTGATCCGTGCAAATCGCCTGAAGCTTCGCCTGCAATTATATAATATCTCATAGTTGTGGTTTAAAAATCAGGTCAAACAAACAAGGTGATTATGGTTAAGATTATTGTAGCCAATATCACGCCTCTTGCCATAAGGTCTTTTTTGCGTTGGAGTAATGCAAAGAAAATAATAAGATTCATTATCGCGCCCAGCGTAATCAATTTCCCAAGTTTTCCTTCGTTTTTCAGGATTTGAATACCCGATATCGGTTCATAGTCAGTAAAAGCCCATATAAAAAGGCAACTTCCTAGTGCTGTTGCGGTAATCCCGATTAGACAACCTACAAAAAGATCGGTCTTTCTCATATAAATTTTTAAAGTTTCCAGGAATTTAGTTCTTGTATCGCATGATGGGCCGTTAAGTCAAATTGTACCGGAACTATTGACACAAAGCCGTTTTCCAATGCCCATTCGTCAGTGTCTTCACCATTGTCAAGATTAATGAATTCGCCCGTCAGCCAATAATAATCTTTGCCTTGCGGTGTGACTCTTTTGTCAAATTTTTCAGTCCAGACAGCTTTTGCCTGCCGGCAAATTTTAATGCCTTTAATTTCTTTTTCCTTTAATTTCGGAAAGTTCACATTTAGGATCACGCCTTTCGGAAGGCCTTTTTCAAGAGTTTCGAGGGCAATTTTCCGAATAAATTTCTTAGTTGGCTCAAAATCGGCGTTCCAGTCATAATCTGATAATGAAAAACCAATAGCAGGAATTCCTTCTATTCCAGCTTCTACCGCGGCGCTCATAGTTCCTGAATAGATCACGTTTATTGATGAATTTGATCCGTGATTGATTCCTGAAACACACAGGTCAGGCTTCCTTTTCATTATTTCGTTCACGGCAAATTTTACGCAATCAACAGGTGTTCCGGAACAGCTGTATTCGGGAATTGTAGATTTATCATCAGAAATTTTGTTGAGATACAATGTGTTGTTTATTGTAATAGCATGGCCTGTAGCACTTTGAGGTTTGTCGGGTGCGACAACGGTTACTTCTCCGATTTCAGACATTACTTCAATCAATGTCCTAATCCCGGGTGCTGTAATTCCGTCATCGTTCGTAACTAAAATTAATGGTTTTCGTCCCATTGTTTGCTTATTTATAGTGCTAAAGTAAGCATTTTTAATAGGAAGTTGTTACTTTAGCATCTTTAACAAAAAATTATGCGCACCTTAGGATATTCGGCATAGTTTTTCAGTAATTTAGAAAAAATTTTTGATGAATGCGATTATGAGCTATATGAAAAGAAATTATAAATTAGTAGTAATAGTTGCTGCTGTATCGGTAGCACTATGGAGTTTTATTCCAAAAGAAAAAAATGATCCTGAAAAAGACAAACTGCTTCTGGAATTATTGACATTTGTTATTGAAAAAGGACATTATTCGCCAAAAGACATTAATGATGATTTTTCAAAAGGTGTTTATGAAGATTATGTTTTGGGAATTGATCCTTCAAAAAGATTCCTGCTTCAGTCGGATATAGATGAGTTTGCAAAATATGAGACGCAGATTGATGATCAGATAAAAAACAAGGATCTGACCTTCTTCGATTTGACATATAACCGTTTGATGAAGCGTATTGAAGAAAGCAAGGTTTTTTACAAAGAGATTTTAGATAAGCCATTTGATTATAACCAAGAAGAAGTTTTTGATACTGATTATGAGAAAACTTCATATGCTAACAATACTGCTGAACTTAAAGATAAATGGCGCAAGCAAATCAAGCTTTCGACGCTTTCTTCATTGGCAGACAAATTGAAACTGGAAGAAAGCAAAGCAAAAGCCGATGCTAATTATAAAGCGAAAACTTTTGAAGAGCTTGAAAAAGAAACGCGTGAAAGTTCCCTGAAATCGCTAAACGAATATTTTGGATTCGTCAAAGACCTGAACCGTGACGATTGGTTTTCTGTTTTTGTGAATGTCATAGCAGAGCGTTTTGATCCGCATACTTCTTATTTCGCCCCAAACGACAAGGAAAAATTCGATGTCAGTATGTCTGGTAAGCTTGAAGGAATAGGAGCAAGGCTTCAGAAGAAAAATGATTTTACGGAAATCACCGAGCTTATTTCAGGCGGCCCGGCTTGGAAAGGGAAAGAACTTGAACCCGGCGATGTCGTTTTAAAAGTCGGTCAGGGCGATAAAGAGCCTGTTGACGTTGTAGGAATGCGAATTGATGATGTTGTCAAGAAAATCAAAGGTCCAAAAAAGACTGAAGTTCGTCTCACCGTAAAAAAAGTTGACGGAACAATTAAAGTTATTTCCATTATCAGGGATGTAGTTGAAATTGAAGAAACCTATGCAAAATCGAGTATTGTTAACAAAGACGGGAAATTATATGGCATAATTCATCTTCCAAAGTTTTATATCGATTTTGAAAATAAAGACAGCCGTGATGCGGCAAAAGATATTACACTTGAAATTGACCGTTTGAAAAAACAAGGCATTGAAGGCATTGTGATGGATTTGCGAGGCAATGGCGGCGGATCATTAAGAACAGTTGTTGACATCGCCGGTTTATTCATCGATCAAGGGCCAATCGTACAGGTAAAATCTACGGGAAAATCAAAAGAAGTTTTGTCAGATTCTGACAGCAGAATCCAATGGGATGGGCCGTTAGTTGTAATGATAGACAATTTCTCGGCTTCGGCATCAGAAATTCTTGCGGCGGCAATCCAGGATTATAAGCGCGGAATCATCATTGGAAGCAAACAATCTTACGGAAAAGGAACTGTCCAGAATGTAATTGATTTGAACCAGTTTGTAAGAAACAGCTCAATGGGAGACTTGGGCGCGTTAAAAACTACAACGCAGAAATTTTACAGAATCAATGGAGGTTCAACCCAATTACAAGGCGTAAGCAGTGATATAGTAATGCCGGATCGTTTTTCGTATATAGAAGTTGGCGAGCGCGATATAGAAAATGCAATGCCTTGGGATAAAATTGGTGCCGCAGATTACAAGCCTTGGAACAGATTGTTAAATTATGATTATGCCGTGGCAAAAAGTAAGAAAAGAATGTCTGAAAGCCAACAGTTCAACCTTGTTGATGAAAATGCAAAATGGCTAAGCAAGCGAAAAGAAGAAACGGTTTATAGCTTGAATTTGAAGAAATTTCAAAAAGAACAGGATGATCTTGAAGCCGAAGGAAAAAAGTACAAAGCCATAAGCGATTACAAAAATGACCTGGCTTTTACATCGTTGCCGTATGAAGAAGCACTAATGGAAAAAGATTCTGTGTTTCGTGAAAAAAGAAAAAGATGGCATGAAAATCTGGCAAAAGACATGTATGTTGAAGAAGCACTGAATATTCTAACCGATTTGCAGCAAGAGAAACCGGTCGTGAATTTGAAGAAAAAAGAAAAGATTGTAAAATCATAAAGATTCCGGATCTTTTTTAATGGATAGGACAAATCAATCATTAACAGGCATAGCGCTCCGAAAATTCAAAAAGAATTTTTGGGGCGTTTTCAGTTTTGGGTTTATCGTAATTTTAATCTTACTGTCTGTGTTTGCTTATGTTTTGGCTCCAGATGATTCAAAAAATGCAAATCAGATGCATTTGTCAATTCATTCCAAACCACCGGGATTTAAAGTTTTAATGCTTTCAATTCCGCTTGAAGAGAAAGAAGGTTCAAGTTTGTGGAATTACTTTACGGGATTCTCAAACAGCGTTACAGAAATTCCGATAAACAATTATAAAATCAATGGAAACATTATTGAATATACTGAATATTCGGATGATGCTTCAGTAGCACTGACAAAGCAAATCGGGCTTGATAAATTCCCCGGAACAAAATCTATTGATGAAGTTGAAGATAAATTCATTAAAAGCCATTGTTTTTATCTCGGAACCGACAAATATGGAAGGGATGTGCTTAGCCGTATGCTGATTGGTTCAAGGGTTTCAATTTCGATTGGTTTTGTTGCCGTTTTTATTTCTTTGATTGTAGGGATTTTTTTTGGTGCAATTGCCGGCTATTTTGGTGGAAAAACCGATGCCTTTGTAATGTGGCTTGTAAATATAATCTGGTCAATTCCTACATTATTATTGGTTATTGCAATCACGTTAGCATTAGGGAAAGGCTTTTGGCAGGTATTTGTTGCAGTAGGCTTAACTATGTGGGTTGAGGTTGCCCGTGTAGTCCGCGGACAGATAATCAGCGTAAAACAGATGCAATATGTTACAGCTGCCCGGGCTTTGGGTTTTGGCGGTGCCAGAATAATTTTTAACCACATTTTGCCAAATATCATGGCGCCGGTAATTGTAATATCGGCAGCAAATTTCGCTTCTGCAATTTTGGTTGAAAGCGGCCTGAGTTTTCTCGGGCTTGGAGCACAGCCACCCATTCCAAGTTGGGGAAGCATGATTAAAGACCATTACAGCTACATTATCCTCGGAAAGCCATATTTGGCAATGGTTCCGGGTTTAGCAATTATGTTTATCACTTTGGCTTTTATGATGGCAGGAAATGCGCTTAGAGATGCTTTGGATGTCAAAACGTAGACTATTTTCTGGCTGATTTTTA
>CAZSDN010000086.1:0-11967 GCA_964605595.1 uncultured Flavobacterium sp.
CGCAAAACGACATCAATAAAATTGGTACAGTTGCAAGAATCCTTCGTGTCCTGAAAATGCCTGACGGAAATATTACAGTAATCCTCCAGGGGAAAAAACGTTTCGAAATCGATACCGTCACAACTGAAGTTCCGTATCTGAAAGCAACTATTAAGGAAGTTCCTGAAAACCGCCCGAAAAAAGACGAAAAGGAATTTTCTGCCATAATCGATTCCCTTAAAGAATTGGCGACACAAATTATTCAGGAAAGCCCAAACATTCCGTCGGAGGCAACTTTTGCGGTTAAAAATATCGAAAGCCAGTCGTTTCTCGTGAATTTTGTTTCCTCAAACATGAACCTTCCGGTCAAAGAAAAACAGGATTTGCTGGTAATCAATGATCTGAAAGACCGCGCCTTGGAAACGCTTCGTTTCATGAATATCGAACTGCAGAAACTTGAACTGAAGAACGATATCCAGTCAAAAGTGCGTTTTGACCTTGATCAGCAGCAGCGCGAATATTTCCTGCATCAGCAAATGAAAACCATCCAGGAAGAATTGGGCGGTGTTTCGCATGAAGAAGAACTTGATGAAATGCGCCAAAAAGCCAAAACCAAGAAATGGGATGGAAAAACGCAAAAGCATTTCGAAAAAGAATTGTCGAAAATGCAGCGTATGAACCCGCAGGCACCTGATTTCGGAATCCAGAGAAATTACCTCGAATTGTTCCTTGAACTTCCGTGGAACGAATTTTCTCAAGATAAATTCAATTTAAAAGAAGCTCAGAAAATCCTTGACCGTGATCATTTCGGGCTCGAAGATGTCAAGAAAAGAATGATCGAGCATCTTGCGGTTTTAAAATTGCGCAACGACATGAAATCCCCGATTTTATGTTTAACCGGGCCTCCGGGTGTCGGGAAAACTTCTATCGGAAAATCGGTAGCCGAAGCTTTGGGGCGGGAATATGTACGCATTTCATTAGGCGGTTTGCGTGATGAAGCCGAAATACGCGGGCATAGAAAAACATATATCGGAGCAATGCCGGGCAGAATTATTCAAAGCCTTAAAAAGGCTGGAACTTCAAATCCGGTTTTTGTTTTAGATGAAATCGATAAGCTTTCAAGCAGCCACAACGGTGATCCATCATCGGCGTTGCTTGAAGTTTTGGATCCTGAACAAAACAGTGAGTTTTATGACAATTTCCTGGAAATGGGCTACGATCTGTCAAAAGTGATGTTTATCGCGACTTCCAATACAATGTCAACAATCCAGCCTGCGCTCAAAGATCGTATGGAAGTGATTAAAATGTCGGGTTATACAATTGAGGAAAAAGTCGAAATCGCAAGGCAGCATTTGTTTCCAAAACAATTGGCGGCGCACGGATTGACTTCAAAACAGCTTACGATCGGTAAAAAACAGCTTGAAAAAATAGTTGAAGGTTATACGCGCGAATCAGGTGTGCGCGGGCTCGAAAATAAAATCGCACAAATCATCCGCCATGCCGCAAAATCGGTTGCGATGGAAGAAGAATACAACACAAAAGTTACCGACGAAGATATTATTGCCGTTCTCGGCCCGCCGCGCCTTGAAAGAAGCAAAGCCGAAAGCAATGAAGTCGCCGGAGTTGTTACAGGCCTGGCCTGGACAAGTGTTGGCGGTGATATTTTATTTATCGAATCATTGATTTCAAAAGGGAAAGGAAACATGACAATGACCGGAAATCTAGGAACTGTTATGAAAGAATCGGCAACAATTGCTTTAGAATATATAAAAGCAAATGCTGAATATCTTGGCGTTGACCCCGAAATCATAGCGCAACATCACATCCATATCCATGTTCCTGAAGGCGCAACCCCAAAAGACGGGCCAAGCGCAGGAATTGCGATGCTGACGTCATTAGTTTCAGTGCTTACGCAGAAGCGCATTAAGAAAAGCCTTGCTATGACCGGCGAAATTACGTTAAGAGGAAAAGTGCTTCCCGTAGGCGGAATCAAAGAAAAAATCCTTGCTGCCAAACGCGCCAATATCAAAGATATAATTTTATGTAGTGAAAATAAAAGCGATATTAACGAAATAAAGGCCGAATACCTGGAAGGGCTAACATTTCATTATGTCAAGGAAATGAGCGAAGTTTTAAAAATCGCAATTACCGACCAACCGGTTAAAAATGCAAGAAAATTCTAATATATGGTACAGGAAAAGGCAAAAGAGAAATAATTAAACTTTTGCCTTTTCGCTTTTATCTTTTCGCCTAAAAAATAATATCTTCGCATCTGCGTTATACTAAGCAGAAACAGTGAGTGCCACCGATGTTCAAAAAACTATTTTATTTAATTTTTCTCCTTTCCGGTACAATATCCTTTGCTCAGATTGGCGGTAAATCGGTATACCAGTTTTTAAGCCTTGTTACTTCACCGCGGCAAGCGGCATTAGGAGGGAAAGTACTTACAATTTATGATTATGATGTAAATCAGGGATTGTTCAATCCGGCAACCATTAATCCTGAAATGGACAACCACCTGTCGCTAAATTACGGAAGCTATTTTGGCGAAGTTACATACGGAACCGCCGCTTATGCTTATACATACGACCGCCATGTGCAAACGCTCCACGCCGGTGTGAATTATATCAATTATGGCACTTTTCAAGGAACTGATGAAAACGGAAACCTGACATCTGATTTTACCGGAAGTGAAATGGCACTTTCACTGGGTTATGCCTATAATATCCCAAACTCAGATTTTTATATAGGCGCCAATGCAAAACTGATTTCTTCAACTTTGGAAAGCTATCATTCATTTGGCGGCGCGATTGATATTGGCGCTCTTTTCATAGACGAACGAAACGATGTCAACTGGGCTTTGGTTGTTCGCAATATCGGAACCCAGTTTTCGGCTTATGCAGAAACAAAAGAAAAATTGCCGCTTGAAGTAATGATCGGTGTTTCGCAGGAAATGGAAAATGTTCCGATACGCTGGCATTTAACTTTAGAAAATCTTCAGCAATGGAATATTGCGTTTTCCAATCCGGCCCGTGCCGAAGGTTCAATTGACGGTGGTTCAACGCCCGAGAAAATTTCATTTTTCAATAATGCTTTACGCCATGTTATTATAGGAGCCGAATTGTTCCCAAAAAGAGCTTTCAATCTCCGCGTGGGTTATAATTTTAGGAGAGCCGAGGAACTCAGGATTATGGAACAACGCAATTTTTCTGGAATTTCAGTAGGTTTCGGGCTTCGTATGAACAAAATCAAATTCGACTATTCGTATTCACGATATACATTGGCCGCCAACACAAGCTTATTTGGACTCACCATAAATTTTGGCGATTAATTTTCTGATTGAATTGATGGATTTTTAGATAATTTAATATTTCGGGTTAAATTTCTCTGAGATTCGGTATTTTTGAACCATCTATAATCCAAGCATCGAATAATCGAAAAAATCAAACAGTCCAAAATGAAAAGAATTACAATTGCCATCGACGGATTTTCTTCAACCGGAAAAAGTACAATCGCAAAACAACTGGCCGCACATTTAGGTTATGTTTATGTTGACACAGGCGCCATGTACCGCGCAATAGCTTACTTTGCTATGCAAAATGGCTACATCAATAAAGAATCGTTCGATAAAAATACGTTAATTGCCAGCCTTCCATATATAAACCTGCGTTTTCAATACAATCCTGATCTGGGTTTTGCCGAAATGTACCTGAATGAAGCCAATGTTGAAAGGCAAATCCGTACGATTGAAGTTTCGGGATTCGTAAGTAAAGTCGCCGAAGTTTCCGAAGTACGCGCCAAACTCGTCGAACAACAGCAGCAAATGGGTAAGGATAAAGGAATTGTCATGGACGGGCGGGATATAGGAACAGTTGTTTTCCCGGATGCTGAATTAAAGATTTTCATGACCGCAAGTTCGCAAACACGTGCAAAACGCCGTTTTGATGAATTGCAGGCAAAGGGCGATAATGTTTCGTATGAAGATGTTTTGAAAAATGTTGAAGAGCGTGATTATATTGATACGCACCGCGAAGATTCTCCGTTGGTCAAGGCTGATGATGCCATTGAAATTGACAACTCGCATTTAAACCGGGAAGAACAGTTTAAAATGGTTCTTGAGTTGGTTGATTCGCGAATTTGATAGTTCGATGATTCGAAAATACCGAAAATCAATTTGGTAATCTCATTTTTAATATTAGATTTACAGGCTGTATATTTAAGTTTATAAATTCTAAATAATTAAAATTACTTATGAGTGTAAAATTCCGCTTGATTTCGATGAGCTTTCTTCAGTTTTTTGTTTGGGGAGCGTGGCTGATAACAATTGCTAATTATTGGTTTGGAACAAAACATTGGGATGGCACGCAATTCGGACTCGTATTCGGAACCATGGGAATCGCATCGCTTTTCATGCCAACGCTTACCGGAATCATTGCTGACCGTTGGGTCAATGCTGAAAAGCTTTACGGAGTGTTACATTTATTATATGCCGCGGTTTTATTCTATTTACCGCAGGTGGCAAACCCGAGTGATTTCATATTTATAATGCTGATCGCAATGTGCTGTTATATGCCGACGATTGCATTAAGCAATTCTATTTCCTATACCGCTCTAAAGCTTGACGGGCGCGATGTTGTAAAAGACTTTCCGCCTATTCGCGTTTGGGGGACAATCGGGTTCATTGTCGCGATGTGGATTACGAACCTTACAGGAAATAAAGCTACCGAATACCAATTTTATATAGGTGGAATTGCAGCAGTTTTATTGGGGCTTTATGCTTTTACATTGCCAGAATGTAAGCCACAGCGGCTTACGAAAGAAAATGCGTCTATTGTTGAAACGCTTGGTTTGGAATCGTTCAAATTGTTCGGGACTTATAAAATTGCGTTATTCTTCATTTTCTCTATGTTTTTGGGTGGCGCTTTGCAGTTGACAAATGCTTATGGCGATGTTTATCTGGATGAATTCAAGCATTTTCCAAAATATGCCGATTCGTTCGTTGTAGAATATTCCACTATAATCATGTCGATTTCGCAAATTTCAGAGACATTATTTATTCTTGCAATCCCATTTTTCCTGAAGAAATTCGGAATCAAACGTGTAATGCTAATCAGTATGTTTGCCTGGGTTTTGCGTTTCGGATTGTTTTCATACGGAAATCCTACGGACGGATTATGGATGATCATTTTGTCTTGTATTGTTTACGGAATGGCATTCGATTTCTTCAATATTTCCGGATCACTTTTCGTAGAAACCAATACCGATTCAAAAATCCGTTCATCAGCTCAAGGATTATTTATGATGATGACCAATGGAGTAGGGGCTATTTTAGGAAGTTTTACTTCAGGTTGGGCTATCGACAGGTTTTTTACAAAATCATTTACCAATACAACTGACGTAGCAACTTATCTACAAACCGATACAGCAAATCCTTTATTTACAGAATTCATCACACAAAATGGAGTAACAGTTGCTCCGGATGGAATTTTGAGTTCGGCAATACATATGAAAGACTGGCCGACTATCTGGCTAGCTTTCGCAGCTTATGCATTAATAGTAGCCATCGCATTTGGCTTGATGTTCAAGCACAAGCACGACCCGAATGAAATTCAGAATATTTCACATTAAATAAAAGCCTGATTGTAGACTGCATCCAAACTGTCCGATGGTTTTGCTAAATGTAATTGCTTCATTTTTATTGTATATTCTCTCACTGATTTTCATAATACTTCTGTTTGAGTAGTAAAAAAAGCCCTAAATTGAGAGCTTTAAATTTTATCGTTTATGAAAATTTATTTTCGGACTTCTTAAGTGTTAGCCTGTTTTGAATTTCATCCTCCAACATGTATTGATTAGCAAGTCGCTGAATTTTTATTTTCTCCCCTTTAGATTGGTTAGCAGAATGAAAGACTATAAATTGTTTTAGACCTAAATGTCCTCAAGTTGTATTTCCTTATTAGTCATCATAGTGAAAATCTGCATTGAATAATTATACATCTCTGGTCATCTCTTTTAGTGCCTTTTTCTGTATCTATTATATTTATTGTAACTCCAAAGCGATTCATTAATCTTTATGCTAATATTAAACATAATATAATCCCTCAAAATTTTGGAGAAAATCGGTTTATCAATTAGGCTATGTTCTAATTTGACAAACAACCCAATAGATCCAAGGATGGAAAATATAATTATTTATTTGTTTTTAATAGAGTAACATTACCGATTTATTTTATTTGAATATATGTACACTTATTTTCATCATACCACTTAAGCCATTTTTCCTTATCTAGTTTGAAAGATTCATAAGTAGAATATCTAACTTCATAATTGTAGACTTTGTCATACGATACATCTACATATTGAGATAAAAAATCAAGTGCATTCAGAAAACTGCCATTAGTTTTTTGTCTCAAGGTATGAAGCTCAATTATTTCGATGTTATAAAAAAAAACTTTTTTGAAATCTTGATTTTCAATACAGGAAAGATTTCTCTTAGTAGAGCATCCAAAGCAGGAAATGATTAAAAATATATATAAATTCTTCATAATTTATGGAATTTTTGTTGCTATAATAACTCCTTGAGCGGTAGGAATAATATTTTGCTGTGTTTTGTACCATCTCTTTCATGAAAAACATTAAACCCTCCATCAACATTTTCTTCTCGGTCATTTCCATTAACCAAATTTTCTACAAATATTTCAGGCCACGCTCCCGCGCGAATCCCTTCGCGTGGACGCATTACAACTTAAAATACCTAAAAGCACATACACCATCTAAAACCCCTTTAACACCTGCATAATCTGAAACTGTATTTATAATCTTCAGGTCTGAAAAACAATTCCCTCCTCAACAGGATTGTTATGAATATAATATCTTCTGTTGAATTACTTCGTTACTCCACAACTCAATGGGCTTGTTATCGTGTCGCCAAAATTGATAGTTAGTAGTATTGGAACTCTTTCTGGCTTCTTTTTGAAACAATCCAGTAAAAACGCTCTTCTAGCTTTCCCTCGGATTTTCCTGTATAGCCTTGATAATATTCCTACTGGTGAACTTTTTAAAATCTCCGAGCAAAATCTCTGGTTGTTGCCCCTTAACACTTCTAAAAATAAGATGTCATCATTGGTTCATAACACACCATGCGTGTATTTCCATTCCTTTATTATGGTGGCAAAATTCTAAACTTTCCAATACCAAATCCCTGTACTCATTACGTGTAAAAACATCAAGCCATCCTACAACAGCAAAACTTATAAAATAGAGTCCTTCTGGATTATGGAATTTATAGTTTCTACTCATCTTTTAATTCAAATATAGTCAAAATCATAAATAATCAGAATAGAACCTTAACATCCACGCGAAAGGATTCGCGCCGGAGCGGGGGCATTCATATACCTCGTAGAGTAAATAACTCTGTTTGTACTGTTAAATAATGACTTTTTGCTTTAAATTTGCTCAAAATATTTTTTATTATGAGTGATTTTACGATACGGAACAATAAGGCTTCCTTCAGCCTTTTTTTACTGTTATGCAGTACTTTTCTTTTTGGACAGGCTTTATTAGACGAGGACTTTAACGGCTCACAGTTCCCTCCTGAAGGATGGAGTGTAAACAGTACAGTTTCAGGTCAATATACTTGGCATAATTATCCTTCTTCAAACTATGGTGCAACAATTTTAGAGAATCAGCCATTGAATCAAAATGAATGGCTGATAACTCCTGTCATAGATTTACAGAATTACAATAAAATATATTTGGAAATTGATGTTCTTTTCGTTTCCGAATACTCTATGACTCATTCAATTGATTTCTTTGTTAAAGTTTCTACCGATGGAGGAACTACTTGGCAAACCATTGCTTCAGATAACACAATGAATTATATTTTCAATGAAAGCGATAATCAATTCTCTTATGATGTTTCTGATTATACAGGTCAAGGTATGGATAATATTAAATTTTCATTTCAATTTTTAAAGACAGGCTCATCTCTTCAATCTTCCTTTATTCATATTCGCAATGTCTCTTTAACAGAATGTCCCAGACCAAAGTTTGTTGGTAGTACAGCAACAACGGTAGAATGGTTGACTCCTGATAATTTTGATGGTACATACGAAATTCAATATGGTGATTTGGGATTTGCAGAAGGAACAGGAACAACAGTTACAGGTATTATAGGCAATTCCTATACGCTACCTGATATGGATTGCAATTATTATGATATCTATATCAGGACTAATTGTGGTGATAGTACAGGCAAATGGACTGGTTATAGGCACGATAACATATATAGTTTTAGTATTAGTGAAGTTTCTGAAAATTCTGCCTTGCTTACCATTAATGGCTTGGCAGACAGTTATGATATAGCATACAGAACATACGATCCTTATACAGGTAATCACGGTTCATTTACTTATGTCTATGGTGTTGAAGGGTCAACTTTTCAGCTTAATGATTTATTACTATGCAGAGAATATCAAATAATGTCAAAAAGTTCATGCAATCCTTCAACATTATGGGAGATTGCTCCTCGATTTCTCACATACAATAACTCAATCTATCCCTTACCTTACAGTTATTCATTTTCACTTTATGAGTTTATATGTCAAGCAGGCTATTGGACTAATAATCGGCTTTTGAATGATCGAATAGCTGATTGGGATACTACAACTTATTTATTTATGAGGAATTTCGATATAAATAACATTTTCGGTGTTGTTTATACTCCTAAATTTAATTTTGAAAATAATCAAACATACAATATAGCTCTTCAATTCAGAAATGGCGGAGTTGCAGGGGGAGAATATCCCAATAGCACTCCTGTAAATCCTATTAGCTTGACCATTGAACTTGTTAATTCTGTTACAAATGAGGTTTCTTATGTTGGCGAAATTTCAGGGGTATTCAATACAACTACTTTAACATCTAATCAATTTTCTTTTGTATCTGATTTTTCAGGAGTAGGTTATCTTAGGTTCACAATGAATAATCCTAATTCTACGATACACATAAAAGATATACAAATATCATCTTCCCCATTATCTGTGACTGATATATCTCATAATCAATTTAAGATTTATCCAAATCCTGTTACCGATATGATGAACATCTCATCAGGGAATGATTTGATAGAAAAAATTGAATTATTGGATATGCAAGGTAAAGCCATAAGGAATATAAAAGGCAATAACCAAAGCGAGGTTCAGGTTTCGCTTCAGTATTTACCCAATGCAATTTACTTGGTAAAAGTGAAAACAGATAAAGGTATCAAAACCTTGAAAGTTGTGAAGAGTTGATTGATTTAGATCATACCCAAAATAAAGCCAACAATACTCTTACTTTTTCTTTCTATGGCATAAGTTATCCATGCAACATTGCTTTTAAACTTAGGAACTTTTTTGTTGTAGCTTTTTTCCTATTTTTACGCTTATATAAATAACCTACAATGTTTAACCACTACACCATCCGTTATATTTTTCTATTATTTACTTTTTTAATCAACCTTACACTTTTTGCTCAAGAAAAAAATCAGACTCAGCAAAAAAAGATTGATTCGCTCACAACTATTCTGGCTAAAAGAACTTCTTCGGATACCTTGACGGTAAACCGGATGATCGACCTAGCCACTTTTTTGTTACGGCAGAGCAAATTTGATACTGCAAACAGCTATGCGGAAAAAGCAATTAAATTATCGAAAAAACTAGATTTTAAAATCGGTGAAGCAGACGCACACAGCACTATCGGTATGATTTATGCACTTAAAGGAAATTATCCAGAATCACTGAAAAATCACTTCGAATCTTTAAAAATAAAAAAGGAACTGGGCAGTAAACAAGGAATTGCAAATTCCTACAACCACATTGGAATCGTCTACATGTATCAAGCGAAATACCCCGAAGCACTGAAAAATTACTTTGCAGCCTTAAAAATTTTTGAAGAAATTAAGTATATAAAGGGAATTGTAAATTGTTACAACAACATTGGGGTTGTTTATAAAAATCAAGGCAAATACTCGCAAGCAATTAAAAATTACTTGGCATCCTTAAAAATTTATAAAGAAATAGGGGATAAACATGGAATTGGGATGTCTTATAATAATATAGGGAACATTTACCAACTTCAAGGCAAGTATGACGAAGCACTGAAAAATCACTTCAAATCCTTAAGTATAAAAAAAGAACTCGGCTATAGGCAAGAAATTGCAGGTGCTTATAACGCTATTGGGGTTATTTATAAGGATCAGGGCAAGTATACCGAGGCACTGGAAAATCTCTACGAATTCTTAAAAATAGGAGAAGAAATAGGGGATAAATCGGGAATTGCGCTAGCTTACAACAATATTGGACTTGTTGAAGTAAAGTTAAAACGACCGGATTCTGCCCAAAAAAACTTCAAAAATGCCTTAGCCCTTGCCAGAGAAATAGGAACAAATAGCCTTGTCAGGGATATCTACTACAACTCAACACTGTCCGACAGCATGCAGGGTAATTACAAAGCCGCCTATGAAAACCACAAGCAATATATCGCGTATCGTGACAGCCTGATTAACCAAGAGAACGAAAAGCAAAGCCTAGAGATATCAATGGGACACGAGTTTGACAAAAAGGAGGCCGTCATCAAAGCAGAGCTTAAAAACAAAAACCTACAGCGTAACGTAGCTTTTGCAGGTTTAGGAGTTATGTTAGTATTAACCTCTTTTACCTATTATCTTTTCAGGTTGAGAAATAAAAAATTAAACGTCGAAAAACAAAATCTGGAATTGAAACGCAGGGAAGTAGAAACCATTAAGCAGACCGAACAATTCAAATCCCGATTTTTGGCAAACATTTCACACGAATTCAGAACGCCTCTTACCTTAATCGGCGGCCATCTGGAAGTATTGAAAGAGAACGGACGGGAAGAAGATCTGCTTCATTTTAATGAGATGGAACAGAACGGGAAAAGGCTTCTGACCTTGATCAATCAACTGCTTGACCTTTCAAAAATGGAAAGTGGAGAATACAAGCTCCAATATAAAAAAGGAAATGTACTGAACGAAACTGGCATGCTTGTGCAGTCCTTCCATTCGTATGCAGAACAGCATGGAATTTCGTTGGCATTGGAACAGACGGCAAACGCACAGGCGTGGCAGTCTGAAAAGCCGTTTATCTATTCGTCGGAAGCATTGGCAGTCATTATAACGAATCTGATTTCCAATGCCATCAAGTACACGCCTTCTGGAGGGAACATAACGTCCCTTATAGATTATAGGGACAACAAGCTGTTTGTATCGGTTACCGACACAGGAAAAGGCATTGCTTCGGAACAGCTGCCCAGAATTTTTGACCGCTTTTACCAGGTGGACGAACCTGGACAACGAGCCTATGCCGGTTCAGGCATAGGGCTGGCTTTGGTCAAGGAGCTGGCAATACTGCACGGAGGAGATGTTACGGTTGAATCTCCTGAAGAGGGTGGTTGTACTTTCACCTTCTGGATTGAAAGTTCAGAAATAGAGAATAGTGAAAGTACAGTTTCTGCCGTGCAAAATATGGCTTTTCCTGTTAGGGAAGAAACCGAGGTTGCAAATAATGAAGATCAGAATACAGAGTTTCCCTTACTTCTTATTGTGGAAGACCAACCAGAGTTACGTTCCTTTATAGTTCAGAATCTAGGAGAAGAATACCGCTATATGGAAGCATCAAATGGTAAAGACGGGATGAGACTAGCAAAAGAATTACTACCCGATTTGATCATAAGTGATGTCATGATGCCCGATACGGACGGTTTTGAACTGTGTGAAACACTGAAAAGCGACGTGGTTACTTCTCATATCCCGATTATGCTACTGACTGCAAAAGCAGATCAAAAAGATAAACTGACTGGTCTGGAAACAGGAGCCGACGATTATCTGACCAAACCGTTTTCATTGGCAGAGCTGAAACTCCGTGTGAGAAATATTCTGACCTTTAAGGAATTACTCCGTAAAAAGTTTGAAGGAAGCACTATTCCAAC
>CAZSDN010000087.1:0-4899 GCA_964605595.1 uncultured Flavobacterium sp.
GGTGCTCAAAACAATATAGCAAATACACTTATTTACAAAACACTAAAGGCGGTTCAGAGAATTTTAGCTTTTAGGATTACAGATTGTTTTAGGACAATGCGAAAAAAATAAAAAAGCCCTCTATTTTCATAGAGGGGCCTTTTCCCAAAAATTAAAACATGAGGTTCGATTAAACCATTTGTAGTGACACAAATGTTCCGAAATTTAATTTCACCTATTCAGGTTTTAAAAAATATAAAACAAAACAAAACATATTTTTAAATCATTCCTGCTGAACGATTATTTTACTTTTTCCTGCAGCATTTTAGCTTGTTGCAAGTGCCCATTTAATGTTGGAAGCATATTGGCTGCCCATGTTCTTACATCGGCACTATTTGCGTCTTCGGCAGCTTTTTCCATTTTGCTGATGGCATCATCGTGTTTGTTTGCCATCATGTCAGCATACGCTTTATCGAAATCTTTACCTGACTTTTTGTTTAAATCCTCATAATGCTCTTTCCCTTTTTCGGTAATTGCCTCAGGAAGGCTTATATTGTTTGTAGTTGCGAAAGCTTTAAGTTCATCCCATGCTTTTGTATGATCTTTAATCATCATGTTTGCAAACTTTTTTACCTCAGCATTTGTGCTTTTAGATTGGGCTAATTTTCCGAGCTCAATTTCCATTAAGTTGGTTTCTGCTGCTGAAACAAGGAACTCTGAATCGTCTTCTTTAGCTTCATTTGCATCGAACTTTACTTCGTTTTCATCTTCTGCAACTTCTTTTGAATCTTCTGGTTTTGGCTCTTGTTTACAAGCTGTGGTCAGTGAACCTGCTGAAATAAGCATTAGGCAAATTGACAGGCTTAAAAGTACTTTTCTTAGTGTAATGGTTTTAGTAATCATGGTATTTGTTTTTGTTTGAATAATTTGATCATTACAAAGTTGCTTCTTTTGCAAGCGCAAAAACTTATACGATTTTAAGAAAATGTTGTATGATTCTATTTTTAATTATAAGAAAACTTTAAGAAAGGAATTACTATCAAAAAAATGAGTTTTGGCTACCTTTGGTAAAAACCACAACACCATGAAAAAAACAATCTTAACAATTGCTGCTATCGTAGCAATTATAACAGGCTGTAAAACAAAAAGTGACACGCCTAATTCTAAGAAAGTAATTATTACGATGGAAGCAAAAAGCGACAGTAAAGTTACAGGCGAAGCTACTTTTATTGAGAAGAAAGGAAAAGTAACACTTACAGCAAAGCTTTCAGGATTAAAGCCAGGCGTACATGCAATCCATATTCATGAGAAATCAGATTGCTCTGCTGCCGATGCAAGTTCAGCAGGCGGACACTGGAATCCTACCTTCAAACAACACGGAAAATGGGGTGAAGGCGAATATCATAAAGGAGATATCGGGAATTTTGCCGCTAATGAAGACGGAGTTGCAACTGTTCTTTTTGAAACCACTGAATGGTGCATTGGCTGTGGCGATGCTACTAAAGATATTTTAGGTAAGTCATTAGTTGTTCATGCAGATCCGGATGACTTTGTATCCCAACCATCAGGAAATGCCGGCGGAAGAGTTGCCTGTTCAGCGATAATAAAATAATTGATACTTAATAAAAAAATCCCACGACATATAGTTGTGGGATTTTTTTATTGGTATATAATCTATTGTACTTCGATATCCATGTTTATTGCAGCATATAAGGCACTATATTGAATGTGAAAACTGTTCCTGAAGCATTCACCAAACCAAACCAACCACGGTCGTCCCATACACTATATGACATCTTTTGGCCTAACGTAGCATCGGCAACTGTTTTATAAAATCCTCTGACAAGATCGGTATTCCGTTCGGCGGTATTGTTACTTCTTCCAACACCAAATTCACCATAATTGACAGGTACATTAAGCTTAACCGCATGCACACTTACATCCTGTATTCCTCTTTCTATAACCGAAGTTCCCGGGAAAGCGGCATTGCTACCCGTTTCTCCGCAAAACGACCAGGGATTATAGCTATGAACCTGAATGGCCAGATATGGATCGTTACCCGCACCCGGAATTGCCGCTGTAGTAGGATAAACCGACGGGAAGTTTAGTGCGTTACCTTGTCCGTTTAGTCCTACCATAATAATACGGCTTGTATTATTTCCTCCGGTAGCCCTGATGGCATCATATCCTACCAAATTTACTTTTCTTGTATATGCTATTGCCGTTGGATCTGACGGATCCGGGAATGGCCCGTTACCATCCAGTTCACCCATTGTACCTTCCGGCTCATTCAACACTTCAAAGATAAGTTTGTGCGGATATTCTTTGAAATAGGTTGCGATTCCTGTCCATAATGTTTGGAACTTCGTGTCGAAAACAGCCGTTCCGTCATAATGGTCTTTTAGCCAATGCTCGTGGTGCGTATTTATAACCACATATAAATCAAGACTTAATGCATAATCAACCGTTTGAACAAGCTGTAAAAAACGTGGATGGTTATAATTTACATTCCCATTTTCATCAGCCAAATGGTTACCTGTAAACCTGTCTATCCAGGTTACGGGAATCCTAACGTGTTTCATTCCTGCGCCTTTATATAAATCCAGGATTGGCTTGATTGATTCAAACGAAGTAGAATTAAGCCCGTTATCAAAAGTATTCCCCAAATTGAAACCCGCACTCATATTCAACACCACTTCTTTTGCGCTTGGGTATTCTAAATCGACTGGTATTACTCCCGGTTCTTCACCTTTAACGAAAACGATCCGTTCATCGTCAGAACATGAAGCGGCCCCTAAAAAGAGTACCAAGCCAAAAATCTTAAACATGTTTTTCATCTTGTATTTTTTTAAAATTTAAACAGAAATTAGTTCTTTTTATCCATTGTTTTGGACTTGTAATAGTTTTGCAATATGTAAAAGGCTTTCTTCTTTTTGCCGGTTTCAGACAGAAGCCCTTTCCTGTTCCAAAAATTTTGATGAACCGGATGTTGGCGTCTTGGCGATTTAAAATCTACCAGGATCCAAGGTGTCATTCCGCGTAATCCGTCAATTCTTTCAAGCATTTTAAGTTGTTCTTTGTAGAATAACTCCTGAAACTCCTCTGACCAAATCGTGTCTTCGTCTCCGTGGTATCCCGCAACGCCTTCAGCACCAAACTCAGAAATCACGACAGGCTTATTAAAATGGATATCAAAAGAATATTTTGGAAGCTCTTTTGGCTCAGACCAATACCAGCCGCCATATTCATTGAAACTTGCCAGATCCAGTTTATCTCCAAGCGGATCTTCAACGGTGATTATGTATCCGTTGCGTTCCACTTCAAGGGCAGCGGCTACCAATCTTGTATCATCGAGGCTTCTCACTTTATCAACCAATTTGCCCATGAAGACATTTCTTTCTTTGCTGATTGGTGTTTCATTTCCAACCGACCAAATTGCGATACATGCTCTGTTTTTATCACGTTCGACACCAACAGTCAATTGATCTTCGGCGTTTTTATAAGTATCCGGATTTGACCATGAAATCGTCCAGTAAACCGGAACTTCGGCCCAAACAAGCAGTCCTACTTCATCGGCAAGGCGGAGCATTTTTTCATTATGCGTATAATGCGCCAAGCGGATATAGTTGCAACCCAATTCTTTTGCCCAGTTCAGGATCATTCTCATGTCTCCTTCAGAACGTAATCTTCCGCCTAAAAGTGGATTTTCGTCATGGACTGAAATTCCCTTCAGAAAAATCGATTTACCATTCAGAAAAATGTCTTTGCCTACGGTTTTGACAGTACGGAAACCTATTTTATCAGTCACTTTATCGCTTCCGGAAGCAATGGTAACAGCATACAGCTTTGGATTTTCAGGCGACCAGTATTTTACTTTTTTAACCGGAAAATTAAATTTTATGAATCCATTTTCATCCGTTGTAAAGTTTGATTTTATTTTAAGCTCCGGAATTTCGAGCACTACGTTTTCGGCTTTGTTTACGCCTTTTATCTGAATAAACCCTTCGATGTTATCCTTATTGTCTTTTGCAAGCTGTACTTTGTAATCTTCGATGTAGGAAGACGGTGTTGTGATAAGCGTAACATCCCTTGTTATTCCACCATAGTTCCACCAATCTGTATTGATGGTTGGCACTTCGTCTTTTTTACGGGTGTTATCGACCATTACAACAACAAAATTGTTCCCGGCGTTTAATTTCCCTGAAACATCAAACTGAAAAGGTGTGAAACCGCCTTTGTGTACACCAAGTTTTTTACCGTTCAGATAGACATGTGATTCATAATTTACAGCTCCAAAATGAAGGAAATATTTTTTATCGGCAGAAGGAGTGATTACAAAATCCCTTTTATACCATAATGTTCCTTCATAAAACAAAAGACGTGCGTCTTGTGAATTCCAGTCACCGGGAACCTGTAATGTAGGCTCAAAGTCAAAATTATATTCGGCTTTTGAGTTTTTCTCCATCGAAGTCAGGTTGTCATAAAAACCACCTTTGCCGGACTTGCTCTGATCAAAAGGTTTTTGCCTGTAATCAAGGTATCCCATTTGATAAGGATCGATGATGTATTTCCAGGAACCGTTCAGGCTCAGCGTTTCGCGGGCATCAATATTTTGGATCGTCTTCTGACTGTATCCGTTGAAGTGAAATAATGTCATACTCATAAAGAATATTATTATTCCCCTAAATTGTAATTGTAACATAAATTGTTTTTAAAAATTATCTGAAAAGGGATGGAAACCTTAAACCAAAGGTTTCCATAATTCCCTTTACATCTCTAATCAAACTTAATATCCTATATTGAACTGCGAAGCGCTCTCGCCCATAACGTCAATTTGGCTTTGGGGTATCGGGCAATTCACATAATGAGGCCTCCAAGGCGTTTGACTGTTTGCAGCATCATTAGCTTCGGCAACGGCTG
>CAZSDN010000087.1:4909-5403 GCA_964605595.1 uncultured Flavobacterium sp.
ATTCCTGTAATAAAGAGCAACTCTTTCGCCTAATAAACCAAGTCGTTTCAATAAAAACCAACGGTTATTCTCAAAAGCAAGTTCCCTTGCCGATTCTTCCAAATAAATGTTAACAGTCCATGTGGTCAAATCGACTCCCGGAGCAGCAGTTTTAGGATCCAAGCCATATCCCCTGCGCCTAACCCGATTCATATACTCGAGCGCAAGAGCATCATTCCCTAAATTATGGTGCGCCTCTGATGCCAGTAAAAGCGTTTCAGCAAATCGATAGTACATGTAATTTTTATAGCTGTTGTCCTGGTTAGGCAATTTAGTCTGAAAATCAGCATACTTTTTCAAGCTCCAATGAAATCTCCTGTAATTATCCTCGGGACGGGTAATTGACTGTCCGAAGCGAGGATGCAACGGATTGTTAACCTTATAACTGGTATAATCTTCAGGCCAATAATAAGTTGTGAACCTTTTATCGTTTACTTTATCATACAACCCTTTTA
>CAZSDN010000087.1:5413-11931 GCA_964605595.1 uncultured Flavobacterium sp.
CGCTTGCGAGCCAAAAACCGCCGCCGCCGGCAAGATCATCGCCATTGCCCAGTGTCTGGTTTCGCATGTAAATAAACAACGCTTCCTTATGGTCTAGATTGTCACCAAAAACCTGGCTGACATGAACTAAATCGTGCAGGCCATTTGTAATAATTTCATCGAACTGGTTTGCCGCTTCCTGCCAGTCGCCTCTCCACATAGCGGCTTTACCTCTAATATGGCGGGCAACTCCTTGACTATATCGCCCTAAAGGCATACGCCAATCCAAATGCTGGATGGCAAAATCAAGATCCTCATTAATTACTCCAAAAACGGCATCTTCTGATGCTGCTTCATATACAACCGGATCATTGATGTTGAGCGGTGTTGTAGGTATGGTATCCAATATAATCTTTCCATACATACTGTACATATCCAAATATAGTTCACCTCTGATTACTCTTGCCTGAGCTACAAGCCTGTTTTTTGCGGTTTCGTCCATTGTTATCGACCTTGCGCTTGTAATAATGGCTGATGCCCTATCGATAATACGGTATGCATTATTCCATTTGTCAGGCGGAAACCTCGCAGGTGTATGTTCAGAGGCACCGTATGGCGTAAACCAAGTTCGGTGAAGTCCCAAATCGGTTGCGGCCAAAAAGAATACATTTGACTGCAGATTAGTATTGTCGCCTGCCGGGGCATTGTAAACCCTCATCCTATTGTAAAGTGCGTTTACGCCTACTTCCAATCCTTCAGGCGTATCATAAATAAAATCTACAGAAACCTTATCCACTATTTCTTCCTCCAAAAATGAATCACATGATATGAGTGTGGTTGCAATCAGAAATACAGTAAGGAATAAATATTTAACGTTTTTCATACTATTTAATTTAATATTTTTTTAAAACCATTTTTTAGAATCCCAATTGTAAACCTGCAACAACTGTAACGGGTTCCGGATATTCATTTGGATTTCTCTCAGGACTAAATGATTGGAAATCAGTAATTGTAAACAGATTACTTCCCGTTACATAAAACCTCATTTTAGTTAGACCTACTCTTGAAAGTACGTTTTGCGGCAATGTATATCCAAATGTAATATTCTGCAATCTTACATATGAGGCATCCTGCAATCCCAAAGCAATTATGTTACTAGGATCGTTTCCTTCTCTTGGACGTGGAAAATTACCTCCCGGATTTTCCGGAGTCCAGTAATTTTGCTTGATCCCGTTTTTAATACTTCTCAACGAACCGCCTTCTGTATAACCATATAAGAACGGGTTATCCCTTGTGATTCCCTGCACCGTATAAAAATCGGCCGACATGTCAAACCCTTTGTATTCGGCACTTAATGAAAGCGTTCCAAACCAGTCGGGAGCCTGTGAGGTTATCACCCGGTCATCATCATTGATTACACCGTCTCCGTTTACATCGCGTATTTTAACATCGCCAGGCTGGGCAAGTGGCTGGGCCGAATTCATGATATCTTCACCTTCCTGGAAAATACCGATTGGCTGAAATCTATAAAATACACCTATCGGATGCCCGATAAATCTTCTGTTTAGCACGTCATCATCTTCCTTTCCATCACCATCCGTATCCTTTCCATACAAACTGATAATCTTGTTCCTGTTTTTCGTAAACGACACACCCATACTGAATTTAAAGTCATCGTTCCTGATCACATCACCATTTAAGGTGATTTCAATCCCTTTGTTCTCGATTTCTCCTAAATTGTTCCATTTAAAGTTGTATCCTGAAGACGGATCAAGCGCCTCGCGAACCAATAAATCCTTAGTCCTTGTATTGTAAAATTCAACCGTTGAAGTAATGCGGTTATTGAAAAGACCGAGGTCGATTGCCGCATTGAATGTTGTAGAAGTTTCCCATTTCAAATTTGGATTTGGCAACGTATTGCCGGGTACATATCCTGAAACCTGGTTTCCGTCTATGATATAATCCCTTTGGTCGGCAGTACTCTGGCTTTGCCCGGGGCTGATACCTTCATTACCAACACTTCCGTAACTAAACCTCAGTTTGAGGTTACTGATCTGATCCACATTTTTCAGAAAGTCTTCCTTATGCGCGTTCCATCCCATGTTTGCGGCCGGAAAGAACGCCCATTTATTGTTCTTGCCAAATACAGTTGAACCGTCTGCCCTTCCCGAAACGGTAAAGTAATATTTGTTATCATAATCATATTCCATCCGTCCTACGGCCGAAACGATGCCTCTTTTATTTCCTGAAATAGTAGGCGTATTCAAAAACGCTCCGCCAAGCCCGTAAATTCCAAGTATATCATTCGGAATCCTTTGTGCGGTATTTGTAAAACTGTTATACTCTGTCTCTGAAATACTCTGTACCGCAGTTAACGCAAAATGATTTTTCTCTTTCAGGTCGAATTTATAAGTCAGGATGTTTTCAAGCTGCCATTCAACATTATCCTGAAATTGAATCGATCCGCTTCCAAGGCCGCTGTTTGCAATACCGGCCAATGATTTTGTGGTATTGTATGATTTCCTTTTGTAATTCCACGACCTCCTGCTGGCATTAAATCTGTAATTAAAACCTTTAATCGGAGAAATGTCCATAAACAGGTTTAAGATGTCATTCTTTTGCTCTACAAGGTTTGTGGTTTCATAAAGATCGATCAGTGGGTTCTTATTTTCAGCAAATCCACCAGGTAATAAACGAAATGTGCCATCGTCATTGTACACTTTTCCAAGCGGAGCGGTTGTAATGGAACTAAGAAGAATTCCGTTGTTGTCAGGATTATTTGTCTCGCTAATCTGAAAGGATGTGTTTAAACCAACCTTTAGCCATGAATTGACCTTTTGATCTATATTCAACCTCAGGCCTACTTTGTTAAAATCGGAATTTGGTATAACCCCTTGCGTATCAATATAATTGATGCTCGAAAAAATGCTGAACTTATCAGTTCCTGACGAAATGTTGATGGCATGGTTCTGCGTCGTTCCTGTACGCAGGATCTGATCTTCCCAATCGATATACTTTCCGGTTTGTACACTTTCCAGTTCCAAAGCCGAGAATATCTCAGCATCTTCCCTATAAACACCACCATTGTTGGTTCTGAACGCTTCTCTTTTAAGTTGGGCAAATTCGGCTCCACTATAAATATCGAAGTTTCTATTGATGGTTTGAATACCTGAAAATCCGTTATAAGAAATGCTTAACCTTCCTTCTTTACCTCTTTTGGTTGTAATCAAAATTACACCATTTGAAGCCCTTGCGCCATAAATTGCCTGAGCGGCGGCGTCTTTTAATACTTCTAACGATTCTATATCGTTTGCGTTAATATCGTTAATACTTCCAATCCTTACACCGTCGGCAATAACAATCGGGTCGTTACCGCCATCAATAGAACGCTGTCCCCTTATACGGATAGTTGAAGCACCGCCCGGAGCGCCGCTTGCCAATGTTACCTGTACACCTGCCGCCTTTCCGCGGAGCATTTCACCAACATCAGAAGTGGCAACCTTAATCATGTCTTCGGCCTTTATCGAAACGACCGAACTGATTATATCGCTTTTCTTTTTACTTCCGTATCCGACTACGACAACCGTTTCCAGAGCGGAATCTTCTAACATAAGTACGTCAATGGTAGTTTGATTTCCAACCGGCATCGAAATCGATTTCATTCCGATATAAGAAAAAATGAGGGTTTGCCCTTCAGAAGCCTGAAGACTGTACTTTCCGTCAAAATCGGTCTGCGTGCCCGCCGACGTACCCTGGATACCGACATTGACTCCCGGAAGCGGAATTCCAAGATTGTCGGTTACAGTACCGCTTATTGTATTTTGCGCGCTTGCCCCAGTGAAAACAATACACATTAATACTATAAGTTTTAATTTATCACTTAATCGTAAAATTGCATTTTTAGGTATGCTTTTTTTCATATTCGTTTGGTAAGTTAGTTTAATATCAGTTTATAATCAGCGGATTTGATGATACCGTAAACAAATTTGATTATTAAATTTTATAACAGGGGATGTATATATTCGTTTGTGGGGGTAAAAATGTATCGAACGTTTTAATGTATTGAAAAACAGATATATACATTACTAAAATATAAATTATGCTCCATCAAAATTTATAAAACGGATATTTTTATCCTTAAGATATACGGGATTATTCCTTTGAACCTTTGTATAAGGTTGGCGAAAGTTTGTAAACCTTTTTAAATTCCCGGCTAAAATGTTTCCTGTCATTGAATCCAACCATAAAAGCAACTTCTGAAATAGGGTAAGTTGTATTTAAAATGATATCGGCCGCTTTTTTTAGCCTAAGGTTTTTGATAAGGCTTGCAACCGAATGGCTTGTTAACGTATTGACCTTTTTATACAAAATCGTACGGCTCATCCCTATTTCCTTTACAAGCATGTTGACATCAAAATCAGGATTTTCCAGGTTTTCCTCGATGATCTTCATTAGTTTTTTGATGAACAGTTCCTCGGGAGTTGTCAGTTTATCCAAGTCGGAATCAATGATGAAATTACCACTGTATTTGAGCCGCAGAATTTCCTTAGCTGATAGCAGGTTCTGGATGCTCAGTTTCAATACTTTGGTGCTAAACGGTTTGGATATATAAGCATCCGCTCCTGTTGACAAACCTTCAATTTTGTTGTCTGTTGAAGCTTTCGCCGTTAAAAGGATTACCGGAATGTGGTTGGTGCTTTCATTGGTTTTGATATACCTGCAGAGTTCAAGCCCATCCATTTCAGGCATCATGATATCGCTGACAATCAAATCGGGGATTTCCTTCTGCATATACGAAATCGCGTCTTTTCCATTCGAAAAATCCAGCACGGTATATTCATCGTTGAGGACACTGATGACGAATTTACGTACCTCATCATTGTCTTCAACTACAAGCACGGTCTTTTTATCGGGATCAAAATCCTTCACGGCAGTTTCTGCATCTTCTTCAAAAGAAGAATACGTTTTTGCAGGGACGTTTTCCGCATCGATAACATGACTGTCTGAAGCAGTACTTTCCACTATCTGGTCTTCGGTCAGGTGTTTGTCGCCAAGCAAAAGCGCAATTTGGAATACAGTATTCGCCCAGGATTCCTTTTCTTCAGGTATGGTGATTTCACCTTTATGCAATTCTACAATGCTTTTGGAAAGTGCCAATCCGACACCGCTTCCCATATTGTGCACGCCCCGGTCGTCGACCTGGAAGAATCTTGTGAATATGTTGCTTTTACTGTTTTCAGGAATACCGATACCATTGTCTTTGATCCTGATAAAAACCTTGTTCTCGGCAGGGCTGCCCTGTTCAACGGCAAAAACGATCTTACCGTTTTTCTTGGTAAATTTAAAAGCATTCGAAAGCAGGTTGAAAACCACTTTCTCCATCTGGTTCTTGTCAAAATAAACCTGTATGGAATTAGAATTCAGAACAAATTTGTATTCAATATTTTTCTCTGCCGCAAGGCCTTTAAAGGATTCATATATATCAAAGCAAAAAGACACGATATCCTGTTTTTCATAATACATCTTCATGTGTCCTTTTTCGGCTTTCCTGAAATCCAAAAGCTCATTAACGAGTTTTAGCAACCTGTCTGAATTTTGCTGTATAGTCTTTAGCTTGCTTTCGGTTTTTGGATCGCTTTGAGCCGCGAGCAATTCTTCAACCGGGCCTTTTATCAATGTTAAAGGCGTTCTGATTTCATGTGAAATATTGGTAAAGAAGTTGAGTTGCATGTTAAAGATTTCCTGTTTTCTTTCATTTTCAACATGCTCTAAAAACAGTGCTCTTTTTAGCTTCATCCTGTTGTTGATAAATCGTATTATGACATACGAACCCAACAAAAACAGCAGTGCATAAACAGAATAAGCCCACCAGGATTTCCACCAGGGCGGAAGGATAATGATTTTTAATTTCTTGATATTGGGATTCCAGTTTCCGTCTTCATTTGTTGATTTCACTGAAAGCAGGTAAGTTCCCGGATTCAGGTTCGATAAATTGATCCGGTTTTGCGTTCCTGTATTATGCCATTCGTCCTTGCTGAATGAGCTGTCGAGTTTATAAGCATATTTGCTCTTCTTTGGATTGATAAAATTCAGGCTGCTGAATTCAAGCCCAATGTATCCCTGGTCATAATTGATCGTAATTTCGGAAGTTTCAGAAATAGGCTTGCCCAAAACCCCGTTTATTTTTCCCGCCTCGACGATTTCATTGTTTACGATAAGCTTTGTAAATACTATTTCACTGTCGTTCGGGGATTTCAATACCGTCGCGGGATCAAAAAGTATCAATCCTTTTGCGGCTCCAAATACTAATTTCCCGTTGCTCAAACGGATACTCGAATTAAAAGAGAATTGCTTTACCGAAACACCGTCCTTTTCTGAATATTTGGTGATTTTATAATCAAATCCATTCTTCTGACCTGAACTTTTTTGCATCGCTACTTTAAACAGCAAATCTTCCGAGCTTACCCAAATATTACCTTGGGAATCTTCGGCAATGCTTTTAATGGCCGCATCTGTAAATCCGTTTGCTTTGTTAAGTG
>CAZSDN010000088.1:0-832 GCA_964605595.1 uncultured Flavobacterium sp.
TGTACTTCAGATAAAACGGGATTCAAGATGAAAACAGTTTCATAATGATTCATAAATAGAAATATTTATTTGTTAATTTGGGCGCAAAAGTAATCATTTTATTTTATCCTGCAAGTAAAGTTTCACCTTAATCGATAAAGCGCAATTTTTATCTATTAAAATTAGTTTGTTAAAAAAAAAAAATATATTTTTAATCCCGAACCGAGAAATGACAATTTATGAAGCTGAATTGTGTAATTGTAGATGATAGTTCTATACAAAGAATGATCGTGGGAAAGCTTGTCAGCAACCACGTAAACCTAAATTTAGTTAAAGAGTTTTCTAACGCCATCGAAGCTAAAAACTTCATGTCGTATAATTCAGTCGATTTACTATTCCTTGACGTTGAAATGCCTATTGTAAACGGATTTGACCTGCTTGACGGATTAAAAGCCAAGCCGCAGGTTGTTTTTATTACTTCGAAACCTGAATATGCCGTTAAGGCATTTGATTATGATGCGACCGATTATCTTCAAAAACCAATTTCAAATGCTAGGTTTGAAGCCGCCATCAAACGCGCGATCAATCTTTACACCATGCAAAAGGAAAGCCTGGATGAAGACAGCGAGCATATTTTCATTAAAAGCAAGCTTAAAAAACTCAAGGTATTTACTTCTAAAATTAAATGGATTGAAGCCTATGGCGATTATGTCAAGGTTGTCACCGAAGACGAAAACCATTTGGTCTTATCTACAATGAAATCTTTTGAAAATGATTTATCTAAGGATAAATTTGTGCGTGTTCACAAATCATTTATCGTAAACGTTGATAAAGTGGATAAGTTCAATAGTAA
>CAZSDN010000088.1:842-1518 GCA_964605595.1 uncultured Flavobacterium sp.
AACTACAAAAATCCCGTTAAGCCGCAATAAAAAAGAAGATTTGAAAAAAGCACTTGAAGTGCCTCAATAAAAATCAACATTCACCATAACGCGTATTGATCTGTATTGCGCAACCGTTTCAAAACTATTCAGGATTTTTTGGATAGTTTTTTTTGTGCTTCCCAAGGGCAGGTTTTGCGGAATTTTAATCATTATCGTCCGAATGTATTCATTCCTGATACGGCTTATTGCCGGTTCTTCAGGCCCAAGCACCGGCATTTGCAGGTTTTGCTTCATCACTTCATAAAGCCAGAAAGAACCTTCTTTAAGTTTTTCATAATCCCGATGGCGTAACGTAATCCTGATTAACCTGAAATAAGGCGGGTATTTATAGATTTGCCTATCATACAACTGTTCCTTATACATACCCATATAATCGCTATGGGCAACTTGCCGGATCGTATTGTGATTTGGGTTATAAGTCTGGATAATGACTTTTCCGCGCTTTGATGAGCGGCCAGAGCGGCCGGAAACCTGTACCATCATTTGATAGCTTCTTTCAAAAGCCCGAAAATCAGGATAATACAATAAATTATCAGCATTCATAATCCCAACAAGGCTCGCATTTTCAAAATCCAGCCCTTTGGCAAGCATTTGCGTCCCGACTAAAATATCTGTTTCCCGGTTCCTGAAACTG
>CAZSDN010000088.1:1528-11773 GCA_964605595.1 uncultured Flavobacterium sp.
GAAACTGTCAATGATCTTTTCAAAACCAAACTTCCCTTTTGTAGTATCCTGATCCATCCGGCCAATTTTCGCATTTGGAAAAATTGCGGTCAGTTCCTGTTCTATCTGCTCTGTCCCAAAACCTTTTGTAGTCAAATCAACACTAGAACAACTATGGCAATTTACAGGATTACCCATTGAATAACCGCAATAATGGCATCGGAGCTGGTTTTTGTATTTATGGTATGTCAAGCTCACATCACACTGCCTGCATTGCGGAACATGCCCGCAAGTCATACATTCTACAACAGGCGAATAACCGCGGCGGTTTTGAAAAAGAATAACCTGTTCTCCCAAAGATAAGGCTTCAGCAATCGCTTGAGTGAGCGTATCGCTGAAATGCCCGTCCATTTTTTTTCGGAAATATTTATCCTTTAAATCTACTAACTCGATCTCGGGCATCATTACTTTTCCATAGCGTTGAGATAATTCGGCCAAACCGAATTTCCCTGAAACCGCATTAAAATAGGTCTCAAGGCTTGGTGTTGCCGAACCCAAAAGGACTTTCGCCTTATGTGCATTTGCCAAAACGATTGCAGCATCGCGGGCATGATAACGCGGCGCCGGATCGTGCTGCTTAAAAGTTTGCTCGTGTTCTTCGTCAATGATGATTAATCCGAGATTGGAATAGGGCAGGAAAAGCGCCGACCTCGCTCCTATTATGATTTGCGCTTTATCTGAATCTTCAAGCACGCGGTTCCAGACTTCCACGCGCTCATTATTATTGTATTTGGAATGAAAAACCGAAACCTTTTCGCCAAAATATTTTTGCAGGCGCGAAACAAGCTGGACAGTTAGGGCAATTTCTGGAAGCAAATATAAAACCTGCTTTTTTTCATTAAGATATTGTTCGATTATTTTAATGTAAACTTCTGTTTTTCCTGAAGATGTTACCCCATGTAAGAGACAAACATCCTTGTCGTTGAATGCCGAGTTGATTTCAGAGAAAACAGTTTGTTGTGGCTGGCTTAAGATTAGTTCGTTTCCAGACAATTCAGCCTCAAAGCTTACCCGTTCATGCCGGATGTGGTATTCCTCGAAGACTCCTTTTTCAATTAAGCTTTTAATTATTGCCGGACTGGAGTTTGACGTTTCGGAAAGCCGCTTTACCGTAACCGGATTTTTTTCTGAGGCTGTAACCTGAAAATAACCCAAAACGGTTTCCTTTTGTTTATTTGCGTTTTTCAGTTCTGCCAAAAGCTCACTCAAACCTGACTCAGTATTGTATTTTTGATTCAGGCGGACATAACGCACCAGTTTTGGCTTATACTGTTCCTGTATTTCCTCATCAATAGCAATAAGATTCTTTTCGATCATTTTGCGCACGGCGGGAAAAACGTTTTTCTTATTGAGCACCTGCATCGCTTCTGCTATTTTTAAAGACGATTGCTTTTGGAGTGCCTGAAAAATAAGGAACTCCTCATCCGACAGCTGGCTTTCTTCGGTGAAATTCTCATTCCGAAGTGAAATCACAGTCTCGCTTTCAAGCAAAAAAGCCGACGGCAAAGCGCCACGGTACACATCACCGATTGCACACATATAATAGGACGCGATCCAAAACCAATGATCGATCTGGATTTGATTAACGATTGGTTTGGCATCAAGAATCTGATGGATTTCTTTTGCTTCGTATAGCTCGGGTTTATTTGTATGGATACAGGTTACAAGACCGGTATAAATCTTGCTTTTCCCAAACGGAACCGCAATGCGCATCCCTGGCCTGATATAATTGAATTCGGCTTCAGTTATACTATAAGTAAACGTTTTTGGAAGGGAAAGCGGGAGTATGATTTCGGCGAAAAACATATTATTAATTGACAATTGGCAATGGATAATTGACAATTATTTGCAAAGTTAAAATTATTATTATTTAAATTATGATGATTAATTATACATTGCTAATCACTTTACCCGGTGCCAATACTGCGTTCTCCCAAATAAAGAAAATCCGATATAGCCGCGGACTTTAAGCTTATCTTCATCTTCAAGATTGATGTAACATTTATAGAGTTTCCCGGTTTTTGGATCAAGGATTTTACCGCCATTATATTCTTCGCCGTCTTTTTTCAATCCTTTTACAACTACAAGCCCGATGATTGGTTTGTCTTTATCTTCATCGCTGCAGTTCGTACAAATATGGTCTCTGTTTTTTGGGTTCAGCACTTCGATAACGCGTCCGTAAATTTTATTGCCTTTCTCAAAAATCTCAATGATTGCCAAAGCTTTTCCGGTTTGGTCGTCAATGCTTTTCCATTTTCCGAGGACAGAACTCTGGGCCGATATAAAACCTGTAATCAATAACAGGAAAATGATTAAAAAACGGTTCTTCATGGTTTAACGGTTTTAGCCCTGATGGAAGCGGCATCTCCCGATTTAGAAAAACAAGGCGCCTGCCGTAGTTTTTGTTAATTCGGGAATACAGCGGACAGCAGGAAATAGCTCCTAATTCAGATTTTCGGACAAATTTTGTCTTTTGTGCTTGTTGATTATCGCATTGAGTTCAAAGCCCAAAAGCAATATCATACAATTGATCCAGATATAAAACATCATAATGAGAAGTGTTCCGATTGAGCCGTAAAGCTCATTGTATTTGGAAAACTTGACCACCCAGATTCCGAAAAAATAAGACGACAATATAATCAATATTGTTGTAAATACCGAGCCGATTGAAATTAACGCTGTTTTTCTTTTTCGTTTGGTTCCGAATTTCAGCAGGATTGATGTCGTGATGAGAATCATTAATATGACAAAAGCATACCTTCCAACGACCAGCAACGGAATATTCTCACTAAACATATCCTGGATTTTTGTTTGCTGCAGGAAAACTTCGAATACTACAATAATGGCAACGGTCGTGATCAATAAAAACGACAACAGCAGCGACATTGCCAATGCCACAAGGTATTGCTGAAAAAAACCGCGCTTGTCAATGACGTGTTTTGAATTTTCAAATCCGCCCAAAATGGCGTTCAAACCATTTGCCTGCAGGAAAATAGACAATATAAAACCCGAAGAAAGCAATCCTGAGTTACTATTGTTCAGGATGTCATTTATAATACTGGCGATGGCTTCATAAGTATTTGGCGGCACGCTGTCTTCAACAAAATTCAGGAAATCCTGCTGAAAGTTTTCAATTGGAATGAACGGTATTAAGTTCAGTATGAAAAGCGCGAACGGAAAAAGCGCCATAAAAAAGCTGAAAGCAATGGCTCCGGCGCGATAGCCAACGGCACCTTCGGCGATCCCCAGAATATAAATCTCGAGCAGTTCGTATAAGCTAACTCCTTCAAGCCAGCCAAGTTTGATGCGTTTTAAAAACCATACAATATTGCGTATGACGGGGATTTTCTCGAGCTTGCTTTCTATTTCATGCGACATACTAAAAGGCTTTCAGGCTCAGATCCATATTATAGACGGAATGCGTTAATGCGCCCGACGAAATATAATTGACACCGCATTCGGCATAACCGCGGATTGTTTTTTCGTTGATATTTCCTGAAGATTCGGTTTGGCATTTGTTACCAATCAGTTCAACGGCCTTAACCGTATCTTCAAAATTAAAATTGTCAATCAATATCCTGTGAACACCGTCATTCTGAAGGATTTCGCGTATTTCATCGAGCGTTCTGGCTTCAACGATAATTTTGAGGTCGAGGCTGTTTTCTGAAAGATATTTCCTTGTTTTGGTAATGGCACTGGTAATTCCGCCTGCAAAATCATTGTGATTGTCTTTAAGCATTACCATATCATACAATGCAAACCGGTGGTTTTCGCCGCCGCCTATTTTTACAGCCCATTTTTCGGCGGCCCGGAAACCCGGAGTTGTTTTGCGGGTATCGAGTATTTTCGTTTTTGTTCCTTTGAGCAATTCAGCGTAATGGCTTGTTTTTGTAGCGATGGCGCTCATTCGCTGCATTGAATTCAGCACAACACGCTCTGATTTTAAGATCGATTGCGAACTTCCTGAAACATGGAAAACAATATCGCCATATTTTACAGGTGTTCCATCTTGTATAAAAATTTCGATTTGAAGTTTCGGATCAACATGGTTAAAAATCATTTTAGCAAATTCTACTCCGGCAATTATTCCGTTTTCCTTGACAAGCAATTTGGCTTTGCCGGTGGCTGAATCAGGTATGCACGAAAGTGATGAATAATCGCCCGGGCCAACATCTTCACGGATGGCATTTGCAATTATCAAATTTAATTCTTTCTGAAACTGGCTTTCGGATATCATAGTTAAAATTAAATGAAGTGCTAAAGTACAAAAAGCCGGCGATAATCTATTATCCCGACAACATGGAAGTTAAAAATCTGAATGAAAAATCAATTGCGGCTTGTAATGAATCCATTATCTTTGTTATACTGATGCAGTAAACTTATCGCTATGACACGGACACTTTTAGTAATCGGGCTTGGAGGCGCCATTGGCAGTGTTTTCCGTTACCTTACATCAATTATTGTAAGTAAATACTGGGCGGCACATTTTCCGTTGGCGACATTCATAACAAATGTTTTGGGATGTTTCCTTATCGGATTAACCATAGGCCTTCTCGAAAAACACCAACTATCTGAAAGTCAATGGAAATGGTTTTTAATTACCGGGTTTTGTGGCGGATATACGACTTTTTCAGCTTTTGGATTTGAAAATTTTGATTTATTTCGAAGCCAGCAAAACGGAATCGCGCTGCTTTATATCGGACTTAGTGTAATTGTAGGATTGCTTGCGGTTTGGCTCGGACTATTTGTGACAAAATTATAATTCTACAAATTAAAAAAAATGTATTTTCGCAACATGAAAAACGAAGATATTCAGGCTGTCCGCGAATTATTATCGACACCAAAAAGAATAGCTATAATTCCGCATCGAAGCCCTGACGGCGACGCAATGGGTTCTACGCTTGGCCTTTATCATTTTTTATTAAAACTGAATCATAAGCCTATTGTTATCGCGCCTAATGAATTTCCTGATTTTCTGAGTTGGCTTCCTGCCGCTGATAAAGTACTTATTTTTGAGAATAACCGGGAATATGCCTCAAAAACACTTCAGGAATCGGAGCTTGTTTTTACCCTTGATTTCAATGCCCTGCATAGAACCGGTGAAATGGAACCGGTGCTTCAAAGCCTGAAAGCACCATTTATCATGATTGACCACCATCAAAAACCGGATTCGTATGCAGCTTATATGTATTCAAGTACACATTTTGGTTCAACCTGTGAAATGCTTTATAATTTTATTGATTTTGTAGGATACAAAAGCCTTATAGACCAAACCATCGCAACCTGTATTTATACCGGAATTGTTACTGATTCGGGTTCTTTCCGGTTTCCTTCGACAACTGCTGTAACCCACAGGATAGTTGCCGAACTCATTGAAAAAGGGATCGACAACAGCAATGTACACAATCTTCTTTTTGACAACAGTTCCTACAGCAGGCTCCAATTGATGGGGCGCGCATTGCAGAATATGAAAGTGCTGCCGCAATTCAAGACTTCTTATATCACGCTTTCGCAACAGGAACTGGATGAGTTCAATTATATTAAAGGCGATACCGAAGGCCTTGTAAATATTGGATTGAGTATCAAAGGAATTATTTTTGCAGCAATTTTCATAGAACATAAAGATGAAAACATCATAAAAATCTCATTCCGGTCACAAGGCGGATTTGACGTTAACCAATTTGCCCGGGAACATTTTAACGGTGGCGGGCATATAAATGCTTCAGGAGGAAAATCATACCAGTCGTTAAAAGAAACTGTCAACAAATTTGAAAATATTGTAAAAACAATAGCGATATGAATCCAATCCGGAAAATATTTTTACTTTCATTCGGGATTATCGTGGCCGGCTGTTCACAGCAACAGGCAAGAAAACCTATTTCGCACTCATCAGGATCGTTTATGAAAGAATCTGTCGTACGCAATAAAAAACTTATAAAAGGCGAGGAAACCCAAATCGATTCAATCATAAAAAGCAATCCTGAGATAAAATACATCGCTTCGCAAAAAGGATATTGGTATTATTATATAACACAAAATACACAAGATACGTTACGCCCCAAAAGAGGCGATATTGCCTATTTTGATTATGAAATAACCGATTTGGATGGAAATGTCGTTTATTCCGAAGTCGAATTAAAACCTCAAACTTATCTTGTAGATAAAGAAAATATCCTGACGGGATTACGCGACGGAATTAAGCTTATGCGTAAAAAAGAAAAAATAAGTTTCCTGTTTCCATCAAACCTGGGATACGGATATCGGGGCGATACTAAACGGATCGGCCCAAACCAACCCATTGTATGTACCGTAACATTGAACGATTTTAAACCCGAAGAAAAAACTGTAACTGACTAAATTAATATAGAATGAAAAAAAAGCTGATTATTTTACTTGCCGTTGCCATGACGTGCTTCTCTTGTAAAGAAGAATATGCCGATCTTCCGGACGGTTTATACGCTAAGATTGAAACAGGAAAAGGCGACATTATCGTTAACCTGGAATATGAAAAAACCCCGGTAACTGTAGCAAATTTTGTTTCTTTGGCTGAAGGCAATAATACATTTGTCAATGAAGCATACAAAGGAAAACCTTTTTATAACGGATTGAAATTTCACCGTGTAATTACCGATTTCATGATCCAGGGCGGCGATCCGCTTGGAAATGGTTCAGGCGATACAGGATATAAGTTTAAAGATGAAATTACTGATCTGGTACACAATGCCGGCGGAACTTTATCAATGGCAAACTCCGGCCCGGGAACCAATAGCTCACAGTTTTTTATTACACACTTGGCCACGCCATGGCTTGACGGAAAACATACCGTTTTTGGAAATGTCGTTGGAAACGGAATGGAAGTAGTAAGTAAAATAGTCCAGGACGACATAATTGTTTCGATAACTATCATCCGTAAAGGCGAAGCGGCAAAGAAATTCAATGCAGTAAAAGTTTTTAACGACTATTATGCCGTTGAAGCCGAAAATCAAAAAAAACAGGCTGCTATTGATGCTGAAAACAAAAGAATCTATGCCGAAAAATTCAAAGCGGTAATAGACGCACAAAAAGCATTATTTGCTGATGCCGCAAAAACCGGAACCAAATCCCAGACTGGCTTGGTATATAAAATCCTCAGCAAAGGAAACGGCAAAAAACCTGAAAACGGCAAACCGGTCTTTATTTACTATGCCGGATTCTTTGAAGACGGAACTCTTTTTGACTCGAACATTGAAGCAGTAGCAAAAAAATTCGGGACTTTTGATGAAGCTAGAGCCGCACAAAAAGGCTATTCGCCAATGCCGTTCATGTATGGCAACAAGCAAGGAATGATTCCCGGATTTATTGAAGCGATTGAAAGCATGAGCTTAGGCGGAAAGGCAATTTTCGTCATTCCGTCCAATATTGCTTATGGCGAAGCCGGCCGCGCACCAATAATTCCGCCTAACGCCGATTTATATTTCCAGATTGAACTATTGGAAACTGCTCCAAACTAACAATAATACTAAGGGAATAAACCTGAAAATCCCGGCATAACGCAAAAAGAGTAAGGAAGTTTTAAAGTAATAAAAATGAAACTAAAAGTTATATGTCTGCTTTTTTTTGCAATGACAACCGGTTTGTTTGCACAGAATAGCAAAAAGCCAACTGATGGCGAAGGAATATTTGCAGAAATGGAAACCTCAAAAGGAAAGATTGTCCTTCAGCTCGAATATCAAAAAACACCTGTAACAGTTGCAAATTTTATTTCATTGGCCGAAGGCACAAACACTTTTGTTGATTCAAGAAAAGGAAAACCGTTTTATGACGGATTGAAATTTCATCGCGTTATAAAAGATTTTATGATCCAGGGTGGCGATCCGCTTGGAAACGGTTCAGGGAATCCCGGATATAAATTCAAAGATGAAGTGAATACGGGATTGAAGCACAATAAAGGCGGAATCCTGTCGATGGCAAATTCAGGGCCAGGCACTAATGGCAGCCAATTCTTTATTACACACAAGGAAACACCTTGGCTTGACGGAAAACACACTGTTTTTGGACATGTAGTTTCAGGCATGGACGTTGTGAATGCCATCGTTCAGGATGACATGATCGGTAAAGTAACTATTGTTCGCAAAGGCGCAAGCGCAAAAGCATTCAACGCGGTAAAAGTTTTTACCGATTATTATGGCGATAAAGCCGGCGAAGAAAAGAAAGCCGCTGAAACTGAAGCTGAAAACATACGCAAACAAACCCTTGCCGATACTGAAGCAAAAAAAGCTTATGACCAAAAATATGGCCCGGTAAAAACAGCTAAAATCGCTTATTTGAATAAAATAAAAACTGAAGGTACGGCTACAGAAAGCGGGTTGGTTTATAAAATTACCAAAGGAAATGGCGCCAGGCCATCTGAAGGAACTACCGTTTATGTTCATTATGCGGGCTATCTTGAAGATGGAAGCTTGTTTGACAGCAGTTATGAATCGGTAAATACAGAATTCGGAAAATTCGATCAAACCAGAGCCGATAATAATGGCTACCAGCCGTTTCCTTTTAAATATGGCAGCAAAGGCGGTTTGATTGCCGGATTCCTTGAAGGCTAGAATACAATGTCATTTGGCGATAAAATCACTTTATTCATTCCTTCAAAATTAGGTTATGGAGAAAGAGGCGCAGGAAATGTGATTCCGCCCAACTCAAATATCATTTTTGAAGTAGAGCTTTTGGAGAACTTGCCAACAAAATAAAACACAAAAGGCGCAAATTAGTTTGCGCCTTTTTTATTTAATGCCGTCCTATAATAATGTGCAAAATCATTTCTTTTTGAATTGTTGGTTTTTTAATACAGTACATCATACTATAAATTATAATCCTGAATAATCTATTCTATCAATAAATCTAAATACAGTTCAAATATTAACAAAATGTATGGGTTTACAGTATCAAAAAAAGAAAATTGTTTCATAGGGATATGACTTCCCCTTCCCTGAAGGTAAGATACCGCTTTTTCGGAACACTTTATTACGGAAAACCCATCTTTTTAAAATTTTTGAACAGCAATTCATTTTATACATTTTTCAGGACAATACTTTTCATTTAAACTTCCAGTCAAATTCATCTTTAGCGTTAATGGTTGCGCCAATTTCAATTTTTGTGGCTTCGCCATATTCTGTTTGAATCGTGATCCAGTTTTCTTCATTGAAGAAGTTTTCAAAGGAATCGAATGCGTCGGCATCCAGTTTTATGATTCCGTTTTTTGAGAGAATATTTTTTACTTCGCTGATTTCTTTTCCGATAATTTTTACGCCAAACAAAACAGAATCCTGATGCGAGGCAATGATATACCCTAACCGGAAATTTTCATCTTTATAAAATGTCAGCCTCAGTTTTTGCCTGTTGTACAAATAAATAAGGTTTTCGTCTTCATCCTTATATTCTTTATCCGGATTTCCTAAAATGGCTTGTACATCGTTTTTTCCCATTCCAAAAACAAGTGATTCAACTCCAAATTTCAATTTAATTTCCATGTCTCTTTTTTTTAAAAATTTATAACCGGGCTTTCAGATTATCTTTTACCGATTCAAACCATTCGTTTTTCAGTATACTTAATACTATACTGTCTCTACGAGCATCGTTCTGATAGGTTGGCATATTGCTCCTGAGGATTCCGTCGATTTTGCAACCGATACTTTTCATGGCGGCAATGCTTCTTTCATTGTTATTATCGGCACGGAATTCTATACGTTCCATTCCGAGTCTTTCAAAAGCAAATTCCAGAAGCAAATATTTACAACGTTTATTGAGTTTGGTTCCCTGGAATTCTGAGCCATACCATGTATAACCGAGCTGAATGGTCTTAAAGGAAAAATTTATATCGTAAAAACGGGTGCTTCCCGCATATTTATTTTTTTCCTTATCAAAAACTATGAACGGAAATTCGGTTTTATTTTCGCGTTCGTGTATGGCAATTTTCAGGTAATTTTCCAGGTTTTCTTCGCCGTTTGCCGGGACAAGCGAATACTTCCAAAGATGTGGCTCGTTGATGGAAAAATCCAGCAAATGTTCTTTATCGCTGAGCTGAAGCGGGCGTAAAAGCACAAAACTGTCTTCGAGGATAAGATTTTCAGGGAAAGCAAAAATAGTGTTCATGGCAGAAATTTTAGCCCCGATAGAGCCGGTATCCTTTGTTCTCCCGAAGTGTCGGGTTCACAAAGGATACCGGCTCTATCG
>CAZSDN010000089.1:0-11685 GCA_964605595.1 uncultured Flavobacterium sp.
GTTTATTCAGGTTTGGTGAATGATGATAAAGCACACGATCATTCGAAAATGGCTGCAGAACTGGAAACTTACCTGAAAAAACAAGCCGATCCTTCAAAAGCGCCTGATGCGAACTGGAAATCGGAAGTTGCAAAAATCCTCGACAGTTATATGGGGAAAGACATAACCGAATTTACTTACGAAGGAAAAACCTATACGCCAAAAAGCTTTCTGGCAATGACCAAATTGAATATGGAAGATTATGTAACGATTTCGTCTTTTTCGCACGAGCCGTTTTACAAAACGTTTATTTTAGATATTCCTGACAATTTTTCGAATGGAAGTTTTTACAATTTACCTTTGGATGAATTCGTGCAAAGTATTGACAATGCTTTGGAAAATGGTTACACGCTTGCGCTTGACGCCGATGTCAGTGAAAAGACATTTTCAGGAAAAAACGGCATTGCCGTGATCCCGAATGATCCGGCCGACATCAAAACGATCCTTACGGAAATCAAGCCTGAAAAAGCAATTACGCAGGAATTTCGCCAGTCGGAATTTGAAAATTTCAATACTACCGACGACCATTTGATGCATATCGTAGGAAAAGTAAAAGACCAAAAAGGGAATATTTATTACAAAGTGAAAAATTCCTGGGGATCTGAAGCTCCGCGCGTGGGCAACGGCGGTTATATTTACATGAGCGTTCCTTATTTGCGGCTTAAAGCGATCTCGGTTTTATTGAATAAAAATGCACTAACGCCAAAAACTAAAAAAGACCTCGGAATTTCGTAATGGTTTTTAAATCATCCAAACATATCGTAACGGTAAGCCTTTTATGGCTTATCGTTTTGGTTTTAATACTAACGCCGGTTCTTCCTGCAAAAGAAGGAGAAACAGAGCGTGAACTTATTTTTGCAACAGTTTGGTTATACGGAATCTGCTCAATGCTGATATGGATTTTAGTTGATACGAAATATAAGATCAAAGAAAATTCCCTTCATTATTATTCAGGCCCGATTCGCGGAAAAATCGATATTATGAAAATCCATAAAATCGAAAATGTAACAACCTGGTATGTTACCTCATTTATAAAACCGGCTTTGGGTTCAAAAGGCCTGACCATTCGTTATGAAAAATTCAACGATATTTACATTTCTCCAAAAGAAAAGGAAAAATTCATTGCCGAATTAGTAAAGATAAATCCGGAAATAATAGTTCAGTGATCAACCCCATTTTACTGATGTCATATTCAATGATCCGCCTACAAGCTTGTCATTAAAAAAATGAATGTCGTCTTTTGAATCCTGCAAAGCCATTGCATAAAGCAGCGGATAATAATGATCCGGCGTCGGGATTGCGAGTTTTGCTGCCGGATTCAGTTTTTCATAATCAATCAAGGATTTAAAATCGCTGTTTCCTATTTTTTCTTTAAAAACCGAATTCATTTCAATAGCCCAGTCAAAACCATAATCGGGTTCATTTAATTTGTCCCACGCAACCATTCTGAGATTATGAACCATATTGCCGCTTCCGATAATTAAAACACCTTTTTTGCGTAAGGACTTTAATTGTTTCGCCAGGTCAAAATGATATTGTGGCGGTTTATTGTAATCGATGCTCAACTGCAAAACTGGAATATCCGCGTTTGGATACATGTGCCGAACGACAGTCCATGTTCCATGATCCAAACCCCAATCATGGTCTAATTCTGCATTTGTTGAAATTATCAGTCTGGAAATGTCTTTTGCCAATTCAGGGTTTCCCGGAGCCGGATATTGCACGTCAAAAAGCGCTTGCGGAAAACCTCCAAAATCATGGATTGTTTTCGGATTTGGCATCGCGGTAATTTGAGTTCCGCGCGTAAGCCAGTGCGCTGAAATTACAAGTACAGCTTTAGGTTTTGGGATTTCTTTTCCGAATTTCGACCAGGTTTGTGAGAATTCATTGTCTTCTATTCCATTCATCGGCGAACCGTGCCCGATAAATAAAACCGGATGCTTTAGATCTTGTTCATCCAGACTTTCCGTCCAGTTATAAAATGGATGTAATGATGCCATAACCGTTCCTCCTATTATTGTTTTTATAAAATCTTTCCGTTCCAAATTTCAATATTTGTATATACAAATGTAGTGAATTTTTTAGGTAAAAATACTATTTGACAATAAATTAACTGGATTTAACGAGGTAGATGCCGTCGTCTTTAATTTCAATCAGTTTGTCTTTATACAAAGAACCAATTGCTTTTTTGAATGTTTTCTTGCTCATTTGAAGAACGGTTTTAATATCTTCGGGATGGCTGTTGTCATTTAAACGAAGAAAACCACGGCTTGCCTTTAATTCGTCTAAAATATATTGTGCATTTGGTTCGACTTTATCGTAACCTAATTTTTCAAGCGAAACATCAATTTTGTGGTCAGGCCGGATGTTTTTAATATACCCTTTTGCAATATCACCGGTTCGGATATCATCTTCATAAACTTCATTTTTATACAAAAGCCCTTTATGTTTACCGTTAATAATTACATTGATTCCAAGCTCTGTAATGTGCGAAACGATCAAATCAACTTCTTCACCGGTTTCAACAGTAAGATTTTCATTATTCAAAAATTGATTGATTTTACTCGATGCGACCAAACGGTTCGATTTTTCATCCATGTACAAATAAACCAGATAACGTTTCCCATTTTCCATCGGGCGTGCTTGTTCCCGAAACGGAACGAAAATATCTTTTTCCAAACCCCAATCCAGGAACGCTCCGACTTTATTTACATAATTCACGCGCAAAAGCGCAAATTCATTCAGTAAAATATACGGCTCCAAAGTCGTCGCAACCGGGCGCTCTTCATGATCGAGATAAACGAAAACAACCAGCTCCTCGCCTATTTTAAAGTCTTTCGGAACATATTTATTTGGCAAAAGAATGTCTTCGCCTTCATTTCCGGTTCCTAAAAACAATCCGACTTTTGTTTCGCGTAAAATGATAAGCGTATTGTATTTTCCTATCTCAATCATGGTTTTTGTATTTCAGTACAAAGGTAGATGATTTGACCGAAAGTCGAACGTTGAACGTGAAAAGACTAGCGGCAAGCTTATTATTATGCTTTTCCATAAATATGACTAAGAATATGAAATTTTAAATCCTGAAAGTTTTATTTTTTGTAGTAAAGTGATTTTTTAGTCTTCCGCATTGAGATGGAGCTTCTTTAATCCTTAACAAAATATGAGGATTTTCCATAATTGGAAAAGTTTAATTTTTTATAGGGACAGATTTGCCCCTTCCCTAAAGGAAAAATACGAATCCTTAAAACAGCAACCTTGAGTAAAGACCTCATTTTTTCTTAAGATTAATCACCTATTTATTAGGACAATATCTTTGATGAAGAAAAACTATATTTACGTTCAAAATAAACCTGAATGAAACCTCAATTTTTCGAAACCCAGAATGATTTCAGGGAATGGCTCAATAAAAACCACGTGAATGAAACCGTACTTTTAGTCGGATTTTACAAAGTAGGAAGCAAAAAACCAAGCATGACATGGCCCGAATCTGTTGACCAGGCACTTTGTTACGGCTGGATTGACGGCGTTCGGAAATCCATTGATGAAGAAAGTTATTCCGTTCGTTTCACGCCAAGAAAACCAACGAGCATCTGGAGCAATGTCAATATCAATAAAGTAAAAGCGCTGACCGAAAAAGGTTTGATGATGCCAAAAGGAATCGCAGCTTTCAGTTTACGGAAAGAATCAAAATCAGGAATTTACAGTTTCGAAAACGAGCCAAAAACGTTGGATTCAAAATTGGAAAGTAAATTCAAATCGAATAAAAAAGCATGGGATTTCTTCCAAAAGTCGGCTCCATCGCACCAAAAACAAATAATTTACTGGATTGCTTCCGCAAAAAAAGAAGAAACACGTTTATCACGCCTGGAAAAAGCAATCGAAAAGTTTGAAAAAGGTGAAAAATTCTAAATCAATTCTTTAAAGTATTGCAGTAGAATCCTGTCATTTTCAGTCGTTGGCGTAAATACTTCCAGAATTGCGGGTTTCCCATTATTTTCGAATAAATCTTTCAAACCGTTTTCCAGGGAATTTTCATCCGATGCCGAAAAATAATCCAAACCATACATTTTTGCCAAATGTTCAGCAGTCAATTTATGCGAAGTTTCAAAAAACTCATTAAAAACCAGCGTTTCTTCATGTCCTGGTAAAATCCTAAAAATGCCACCGCCGCCATTGTTTACAATGATAATTTTAAAATCTTTCGGAATATAAGCATTCCAAAGTGCGTTGCTGTCGTATAAAAAACTAACATCGCCTGTAATAAAAGTCGTTTGTTTACTATTTGCAAAAGCCGCTCCGATCGCAGTTGACGTGCTTCCGTCGATTCCGCTGGTTCCACGGTTGCAAAAAACTTCAATTGTTTCATCAATATCAATCAGTTGCGCATAACGGATCGCCGAGCTGTTGCTGATTTGCAAGTGGCTGTTCTTTGGCAAAGCCGGAATGATTTTTTCAAAAACCTTAAAATCCGAGAACGGAATTTTAGAAAGATATTCGTCGTGTTTTACTTTTCGAAACCGCTTAATTTTCTGGCCTTTTTCAAAATAAGCACTTATTTTATTTTCAGCTTTTGGTAAAACCGCATTAAAAAAAGCATCCGGTTGTATTTTAAAATGTTTTGTCAGCGCGCCAAAAGTATCATAAGCACGCAACGGATCAATATGCCAATGATGCTTTGGCTTGTATTTCCTTAAAAAAGCTTTGATTCGCTTTGAAACGATCATTCCGCCGAAAGTAATCAGCAAATCCGGGCGAATATCTTCAAAATCATCATTTGTAAAAGGCGTAATTATAGTATCGATATTGTTAATGAAAGTCGGATGATGCAAATTCGATGTCGTTTCGGTAAAAACAATTATTGAAGAATCCGATGCAAGTTTTTCGATTGCCTTTTGCTCAACCGGATTCGGGTAATTCACGCCGGCAAGAATCAGCTTTTTTGAAGAATTGTTCCATATTTGGATGATTTGATCAATATCCAGAATCGTTTCAGGTACCGTGTTTTCTGCGGAAGCGGGAATATTTATTTCAACCGAAAGTTCATTTACAGTTTCATACAAAGGTTCTTCAAAAGGTGCATTGATATGTACCGGGCCTTTTTGATGGATAGAAACACGAATGGCTTCGGCAATTTTTAAATCATTTTCGGCAGATGAATTTTCCGATAAATTCGCGCTATAAATCGAATGGTTTGCGAAAACATTTTCCTGGCGGATGGTTTGCCCGTCGCCGATATCGATTTTATCATGCGGCCTGTCGGCAGAAATAATTATGAGCGGAATCTGACTGTAAAAAGCTTCGGCAACAGCCGGATAAAAATTGAGCAACGCCGAACCTGATGTACAAATAATTGCAACCGGTTTTTTGGTTTGCTGGGCAATTCCCATTCCGAAAAAAGCGGCACAGCGTTCATCGGCAATACTAAAACAATTGAATTTCGGATGATTTACAAAACCGATAGTTAAAGGCGCGTTGCGGGAACCGGGAGAAATGACAATATTGGAGATTCCTTTGGCGGCACAAATCTCGATTATGCTTTGTGCTAAAGGTATTTTGGGAAAAATCATGCTTTGGTTTTAGTAGTGCAAAGTTACACTGATTTAATGAGAAAATTTTCCTAAAATGCAACCATTATCAAGCGAGAGACTTTAAAATCCTTAAATTTGTTTCTGACCAAAATTCCTTAGAATGAAATTTCCCTTACAAGCTTTTTTAATTCTGCTTACAATATTATTTACAAAGGATGCAATTTCCCAAAATGAACTGGTTTTCGATGAAAGCGGCTACCAATCGGTTATGGCAAAAGCAAAAAAGCAGCACAAACCTGTGTTTTACATGGTTTATGCAACCTGGTGCCCGCATTGCAAAAAAATGAAGGATGAAGTTTTTACGGATCCTGCGGTCAAGGATTTTCTTGAGAAGAATTTCATTTGTGCTTCTCAGGATGTTGACAAAGGCGAAGGCCAGGCTTTAAAGAATACTTTCGATATAAAATCGATGCCAACGTTTGTGTTTTTGGACGAAAACGAAACTGTTTTGTATCAGGTTTCGGGAGAATTGAAACCGGCTGATTTGATTAAGGAGTCGAATGACGCGTTAAATCCTCAAAAGCAACTTCCATTTTTAAAAACCCAGTTTTATAACGATCCGTCAAATTCAGACAAATGCCTTGCGTACCTTATGACATTACGAAAAGGAAGAGACCGAAAATCAATTTCGGCGCCGGCAGATGTTTATCTGAAAACACAAACCGAACCGCAGCTTGTAAGTGCTGTAAACTGGCGGATTATAGCCAATGCGGTAACTGATATTCAATCGAGGGAATTTCAATATGTTTTAAAGAATCAGAGTGAATTTGCCAAAATCGCTTCACCCGATAGGGTAAAAAGAAAAATCATGAGTGTTGTCAGCGAGCTGCTCAACCCGCATGTCCAGGCGGCCGATACTGTAAATTATGCGAAAGACCGTGAAATTGCAAAAACTGTAAAACTCCATTCAACAGATTCGCTGATCTTTACTTTTGACACTTCGATTGCAGAACGGACGCAAAATTGGGGCGCATATAAAAAAGCAACCAAAGAATCTGTAGAAAAATATATTTGGAACGACCAAAAAGCCATCAAGGACATTGGCCAGGTTTACCTGAAAAACGTAACCGATTTGCCAAGCCTTCAATATGCGGTAAAATGGGCTAAACGAGCACTTGAAATTCAAAACACTTATGACGGAAATCTTTTATTGGCGAGGTTATACATTAAAGTGAATGATAAAAAACAGGCAATTGCTTTCGCAAGAAAAGCAAAGGAAATCACTACTGCATATGGCTGGAATTCAAAAGAAGCCGATGAATTGTTTACAGAACTCAATATAAAATAAACCATGCCTGTTTTAATCCGAAAAGCGAGAGAAGAAGACATTCCGGAGATTTTGGGCATCGTTAACCATTCTATACAAAATTCTACCGCGATTTATGATTATGCCGAACGAACGATTGAACAGCAGCTCGATTGGTTTTCTGAAAAGAAAAAGAAAGGTTTCCCGGTTCTTGTTGCCGAAATTGATAATGAAATTACCGGTTTTGGAACTTACGGCACTTTCAGGGAGAAAACCGGTTATAGGTTTACGGTTGAACATTCGGTTTATGTTTCTGAAAAGTTCCATGGGCGCGGTGCCGGAAAATTATTGTTATCCGAATTGATTGAACTTGCAAAACTTGGCGGATTCCATGCCATGGTTGGTTTTATAGATGCGGAAAACCTTGGAAGCGTTGGCTTTCATGAGAAATTCGGATTTACATCAAGTGGGAAATTAAACCAAGTAGGCTTTAAATTTGACCGTTGGCTTGATGTAGTTGTGATGCAATTGATCTTAAAATAAAAGAGGAAATCCGATTTAGAATTTCCTCTTTTTATTTTTTATTTCCCTAACCATTTCTGGATTTTAGGATCATTGGGCAATCCTTTTGGATCAACAATTCCGACTAATTCTCCTTTTTCGTTAATCAAATATTTCTGGAAATTCCATTCTACTTTTGAATCGGCAAATCCATTTTTAGACTTCTGTGTCAGAAACTGGTAAATTTCATCCATCTGACCGCCAACAACTGAAACTTTGCTCATCATTGGAAAAGTCACGCCATAATTTTTCTGGCAAAATAAAGCGATCTCACTTTCATTGCCTGGCTCCTGGCTGCCAAAATCATTTGAAGGAAAACCAACAATCACAACGTTATTGTCTTTGTATTTTTCGTACAATTCCTGCAGGTCTTTATATTGAGGCGTTAATCCGCATTTCGATGCCGTATTTACGATCATTATTTTTTTTCCTTTCAGGTCGGAAAAATTAAATTCGTTTCCGTTAATGTCTTTTGTTTTATAATTATAAATCGTTTTTTTCATGTTTTTTTCAACTTCATGCCCCACGGTCTCCTGAGCATTTATAGGATTAAAAGACAGAATCAATATCCCGATAACAGCAAATATTATTTTTTTCATATATTTTTTTATAAAAGTAATTAAAAAAGACTTCAAAAGAAGTTGCGCCGCATAGATTTAGAATTTCCAGAATAAAAAAGGCTCAACAATATTGAGCCTTTTTAGATAGAATTTTATTTAAGATGTTTTCGGTATTTCAGGTAAGATACTGTTGCCAAAACAAAAACGATGGCCAAAGAATAATAAAAACCAACCGGTGTAACCACTCTGTCACCGCTTGCATACGAATGCAAACCTGTGAGGTAAAAATTCACTCCGAAATAAGTCATCATGATCGAATAAAAAGCCAGGATGCTCATTAGGTTAAATCCCCATTTGCTCCTGAACCAAGGAACAAATCGTGAATGAATTACAAAAGCGTATACCATAATACTGATTAAAGCCCAGGTTTCTTTTGGATCCCAGCCCCAATAACGGCCCCAGCTTTCGTTTGCCCATTGTCCTCCAAGAAAATTCCCGATGGTAAGCATTACTAAGCCAATAGTGATCGCCATTTCATTAATATATGTGATTTCCTTAATATTAAGATCCATTTTTTCCTTATTCTCTTTAGTGGTAAAAATCATAAGCAATAATGAAACGATTCCCAAAACCATTGCTAATGTAAACGGGCCGTAGCTTGCGACAATAACAGCAACATGAATCATCAGCCAATAGGAATTCAGAACCGGCTGCAAGTTTGCAATCGACGGATCCATCCAACTCCAGTGTGCGATCATCAAAATCATCGAGGCAACAAATGTTCCTGAGGCAACTGTCAGCTTTGATTTTCGGTCAAAAGCCAAAGTAAAAAACATGGTCGCCCAAGCCACATAAATCATCGATTCATATGCATCGCTCCAAGGCGCATGCCCTGAAATGTACCATCGTGCAATAAGGCCGAGCGTATGTATCGCAAACAATAATCCGATAATGATGTGCATAAAATTGATCGCATAAACCATCGCTTTTTTATTGATAAGAATGTTTGCGATGGTCAATATCAGCATCAAAGAACCAAAGGTCATGTAAAGCCAGAAAAGGTTTTTGAATACATCGTATTTATTATACAAAATCTCTGAATCAATCCTTTCATCACTTGGCCGTACATTGCTTCCGTATTTCTTTTGGTAGTTCTCAATTCCGGTTACCATTTTTGTCGCGCGCCCATAATCTTTAGTTTCAGCGGCTTCGGCAAGCGATGTAAGATATGCCGGCAGTGCTATCTTAATCGTGTCAAGCGACGTATGGGTTGGATGCATCAGCTCAAGGAACGAAACCCATTTGTTTCCTTTATCATTTGGAACGGGGAAAATTTTCAAAATGCTTCCGCTTAAAGCAGAATTCAGCAGATTGACTTTCCTGTCAGCTTCAATGAAATCCTTTTCAAACTGGTTCTGCATCGCTGCTTTATAAGCTGCGTCAAGATAAGGCGACAGTTTATAGTTTCCCTTTTCATCAAAAAAATTACGGAAGGCCGCATATTTTTCGTCTTTTCCGATTCCGATGATTTTACGGATGCTGTCATTTCCTTTTTTGATATAAACCAGTGGCACTTCATACCATAACCTCGGGTATTGTACCATTGATAAAAATACCTGGTCAGAGTTCATATCTTTATAAGTGTTCTTTTTGCTGACCTTGCGCAACAGCTCAGATGAAAAAGTGTTGACCGGCTTCATGCGCCCGCCATCATCCTGGATTACAAGGCGGCCAAATAGCGCAGCCTGGTTTTCGGACACGGTATTTTTACTCAGAATTGAATCGACCTGTTGCTCCGTCAGCATTTTATGCTGGTGCGATTGCGAAAATCCGCTCAGGCCAAATAACAAAATGGCAATTACTGTAAGCTTTGATTTCTTTTGTTTAACTTTTTCGAGCTTGCGTTTCAAATCGGCAAAACGTGTATGCTTGTCAAAAAGAATCGCCATGAGTGAAAAATACAGGAGGAAATAACCGATATAAGTCACCCAGGTTCCCCAAAAATCGTGGCTTACTGAAAGAACGGTTCCTTTTTCATCAGGATCAAAATTTGCCTGGAAGAAACGATAGCCTTTATGGTCAAGAATATTGTTCATGTAAATGTGGGCGTCAAATTTTTCGGTGCCGTCCATAACGGTAACTTTGCTTTCAAAAGACGAATAGCTTTTTTCGGTTCCCGGATATTTTTCTGCTATAAAGTCATTCAGATGAACACTGAATGGCAAAGTATAAATCTTGCTTCCGAAAATCAGTGTATATTCAAGGTTTCCTAATTTAAATGATTGCGGCTCGCCTACTTTTCCTTTAGCGCCAATGAGCGTAACGGTTTTTTCCTTGCCTTCATTCATTACTTTTACGATTAATGCGTCATCGGTAATTTTGTCTTTGAAATCATTATTCGATTCATATCCAACCACACCTTTAATGGCAGCTTCAGGAAAAACGAACTGGCTTCCGCCGAGGTTATACAGCGAGCGCATCATTAATGGCTGTACCAAATCTTTGGCGACTTTTCCCTGCATCTGATCTGCCATTCGCATAAAATCACCCTCAAACGGCGCAGCGATCGTATAACCGTCTTTACCTTCTGTATTGATATTTATCGCTCCGTTTGTTTCTTTATTCAATGCAAAAAGGAGGTTATGGATATTCTGGACTTCGCCCGATTTCAGAAAATGTTCATGCCGTGTCCCGTCTCCGGATTCTACAAGCTTAAGGTATTCAATACCATCTTTGTCGGGTTTGATGGTTTCTTCGGCGTTCATTACATAATTTTCGTAGGCGATTTCAAAGGGAATTTCTGCAAACTCATCCTTAATCGAAAAACTATTGTTTGTAACCGGTGAAAGCAATAGTGGTTTTTCTTTGATTTTTCGGCGCATTTCACCATTGTAAACTCCATCAACAAAAACCGTGAGGAAAGTCCGATCTGAATACATCTGGTTCGTCGATTCGCCTTCACGGATTGGCATCATACCTTCATAACTGATGTACCTTGTAATAAAAGCGCCCAAAATGATAAGTATAAACGAAAGATGTAACAGCAAAGTTGCCCATTTCTCCTTTTTATACAATTGGTAACGCTTTATGTTTCCAAAGAAATTAATCAGGAAAAAAACATGGATCGCTTCAAACCACCAGGCATTATAAACCCAGATTCTTGCAGTATCAGTATTATATTGGTCTTCGATGAAAGTGCCGCGGGCCATCGCAAATGCATAAACGAAAAACAAAACGGCCATTAAACGGGTAGAGAATAAAAAGGAGAATATTTTTTTTCCCATGAGATTGGAATTACATTTTTTAAAAGTCGTACAAAAGTAATTAAAAATGTTGATTGAAACAGTTGTTTAACCAAACGATTAAGACATTAAAAACAAGTTCAAAACCGCAACGGAGATTTATGTAAAAAACCCATTTTCGACATTGCGGTAAAAATGTTATTTTTATGTAGAAAATGCAATACTTTAATGCCTAATTACGCTAAAATGGATATGATTTAGCTTTTCATCCTTTACATTTTTGTAATTTTGCATTGATAATTTTTCATTCTGCCATCATTTCTTTTCGCATTACTTTTCTTTGTATTTTTAAAACCAAATACAACACAAATGTCAAATATAAAACTCATTATTGAAGAAAAGCCCAGCCTCGTTGGTAACTTTATGGTTGGAAGATTATTGCCGTT
>CAZSDN010000090.1:0-11600 GCA_964605595.1 uncultured Flavobacterium sp.
TGTTTTATCAGTTGGCCGCAAAGCAGCCCTAAGTCAAATTTTGCTTGGTGCTACCATGGTGCTACCTAGTAAATTACGCTCAAATTATCAAATAAGTATTCTCTGAAATGCTGCTATTCTCCAGCACTAGGAGATAAAATATGTTCTCAAAGCCATTATCCGCCATTGAGGCTTCAGACCTTCAAAAACTCCTTGAAGATCAAGCAGAAGAAAATGTGCGCCTTGAATTTAAAAGGGAGATGCCCTCCAAGGATGAGTTACTAAAAAAGCTTAGTTCTTTTGCAAACACCTTTGGTGGCTATTTAATAATTGGTGCCGCAGAAGATGGAACCAGAGGCAGACTAAGTTCTTTGCCCGGTATCCCCCCGCAAGCCAATCTCAAACAAACAATCATTCAATGGTGCTTTTCAGAAGTACATCCACCATTAACCGCGGAAGTGTCCAGCCCCATTCCCCTTACAGATAGCAACGTTTGCTACGTTGTTTATGTTCCTGAAAGCGATCTAGCACCACATTTCCTAAACAAGCGCAAAGGGATCTATGTCCGCACAGATGAACATAGCCAGAGATTTAGAGCTGAACTAGGAACACAAAACGAATTATTATCCTTGTTCAATAAAAGGGTAGATGCGGTTAACCGTCGGACACAGCTTATTAATCGAACACGAGAACGATTTAATACTCTTGTCAAAACAAGTCATGGTTCAGCCACAAGGACTATTGGCGCGACACTTGGATTATCAATTATCCCCAAGTTTCCTCACAAACCTATAACCCCACAAAATACCATTGTAACCATGCTTCAGAACACACGCTTTAATTGGAGACAAGTAAGCTTCCCAATAATAAGTGAGCGTATAGTTTCTCAGAATGAAAGTGCAATAATACTGCAACCAGCTTCTAATTTCTCCATGCTCGAATTGAACACTTGGGGATTAATGCACTATGCAACTGAAATTGTACAAGAAATGCCCCAAGTTCAATCAAATGGTATTCACATGCATAGCTTAGTCGGCCACATATTAACTTTCCTAAAACATGCATCTTTATTAGCTGATCAATTAAATATTATGCAATCTCTGCATATTGAGATTGAATTGAAGAACGTCTTAAATGCGCCGTGGATATATGCTGATAGAGGAGTGCCAACTCTAGGACCATCCTCACCATTAGACGACGAGTTTATAATTACGATTGAAATCGCAGCAGATGAGCTTAAGAATAATCCAGATAATGTTGCAATGAATTTTCTTAAATTAATTTTCTTTTCACTAAACTGGGCAAGTAGAGTTGATAGCGAAGCAAAATTGCGTGCGTTAATAGAGTCTGGATATGCATATAATTTTTGGCCTATATCAAACCCTTCTTAAAACGCGTTTTACTATATAAAATTACTTGAAAACAGTTAGTTAATGATGGATTATGATTATGGGTTGTATTCTTACCATGCTTTACAACCCAGCGTTATTTTCCTAAGCTTTTATTGTTCTAATCATACACTAGGAGAAACCAATGCAACCATACACAGATAAAAATGGGGATTCGGGAATTAAGGCTTACGAAGCTGGAAGTGGATACATTCGTGTCAAATTTAAAGACGGGGCCGTATATTTATATGATGATGCACATACTGGCGCAGATAATATTAATAAAATGAAAATTTTAGCCGCAAATGGAGACGGCTTGAACTCTTTTATTAACACCAATGTCAAAAAGAAATATGCTCGTAAAGAACAATAATGGAAACCATTAAATCTAACATTTACTACACTCATAAAAATTATAGATATTGCTAGAATGGATACTATCGATATTTATTTTGATAAAGGGCAACCCTTTGAGTATAAAAGTATAAAGCATCTAATCGGGCTTGCCGGTCTTTATTTAATTTATAATACTGAAATTCAAATTCAATACCCTTTTCGAAAATCAAAGCTCATCTATATTGGCATGAGTGAAAGAAAAACTAATAGCATAGGCAAGAGATTACAAGGACACCAGGAAGGGATATCAGGAAACGAAGGAATTTTAAGCTATCAGAAAGTTAATAGCCTTTTATTTACTCATATTAATTTTGAAATGTTAAAGAACCGTTGGACACTAAATATAGAGTCTCTGGAAAGTTTCTTCATATTGGATTTCGTAAAAACACATGGTGTATATCCCATATGTAATAATAAATCTGGATACAATATTCTTACTGAAGCCTTAGAAATCGACTTCAAAATTCACTGGGAGCACTTTGACTAATGGAAAAGAAAATAAAAAGCGGCAAAGAGGTTTTGGACGAGTTCATCACTAGTATTAAAAATAACAACCAACTCGACAAGAATACTGTAGATGCAGTCACCAAGCTGTATGATGCAGGCAAACTTTCTAAAATAAATTTAACAAATGCCTTATCTGATCTGAGAGACAAGCATGAAACTAAATAGCATACACATTGAAGGCCTGAGGGGTGTTCAAAATAATCTTACCATTCCTCTGCAAGGAAAATCAGCTCTTTTTTATGGAGATAATGGTACAGGAAAAAGCACAATATCTGATGTATTGGAATGGTTTTTCTATGATAGAATAGAACACTTATCAGATGGAGAAATTGGAGCTAAAGGGCATAACGCGATAAGAAATATTATGCTGCCTGATAATAAACCTGGCAAATTGAATCTTAAAATAACCAAGTTAAAAGATGAACTTATCAAAACCATTGAATTGAAAAATGGAAAGCTAATTTCCAGAACATCTAATGATAATGATGCACTCAAAAGATACATGGCCATATCAGGCAATGAAAATCTTATTCTTAGATATAAAGACTTAAATGGCTTTGCATGCGCAACCAAAACCGAAAGACTGGAAAAACTATCTAGTATTATTGGTTATTCACAAATAACTAATATTCGAAGCGTCCTCCGAACTGTATCTAGTGCGCTATCAAAAGATATAAGAACGAAAAGTTTTGATAACCAAATTAATCATCAACAGGGTCAAATCATAGAACAATTTGGTCGCAATATCACATCTGATGATCAGTTTTTTGAGGCTGTCAATAAACTGATCCACCCATTCAATCTGAACTTAAAGGTATCTTCTCTACAAGAAGTTAACGCCGCTTTAAAAGAAATAAGGCAGCCTGATGATAGCAAAGAAATTAATCAAGAAGCCTTTTTAGATAAACTTCAAGAGAAAATAATATTAATACCTGCTAATTTAGATGAACTCGAAAATCAATATAAAAACTACAAAAAACATTTTGATAGCATCGTATCCGATACTGAAAAACTTAAGGGCTTAATTTTAGAGAAACTTCTTTCTTCTGGAAAAGAGGTTTTAGAAAGCAAAGATTATATCTCGAAGGACTGCCCTTTATGTTTAACTGAACAAGATAAAGTAGTATTAATTTCTTCTATCAGCCAAAGACTCAAACAGCTTGAAACTGTAAAAAATGAGCAAAAGAAACTTTTGGAATTACAAAAATCACTTTTAGAACAGAATACACAAACAATCCAAATACTAGACCTCATTTTAGATGAAAAGCAAATTCATGAAGTAGAAAATACTGAATACAAAAAAAAGCTAGATCAATTAAAATCTCATCTTCTCAAATATAAGGAAGTATCAAAATTAAATCCCATGAATGGGGATAAGCTTTCTGACGGGGAGGATTTATTAATAAATAGGGCCGATATCTTATCTATTCAAAATTTATCTAAGACTGCGCTGTTAGAAATAAGGGAGCGGAGAAAATCTAATCCCAAGCTAGAAGCTTACAACCAGATTAAGATTGCAGGTAGCGCATATGCTACGATAAGAAGAATAAAACAAGAAAAAGAATCTTACGAAAGCCAACTATATACAATGGAGACTATTTATAGTGAGTTTCGTAAACAGCAAAAAAGCTCATTGGAGGCATTCTTAGGAGCTTTTTCAGGTCGAATAGATTCGATTTACCAATTCCTAAACCCCAATGAAAAAATAAGAAATATTAAGTTGGCCCCGATAGAGGAAGATGAAGAACTTTCAGGAATTACAATTGAATTAGATATTTTAGACAAAACAGGTATATCACCACCCCATAAATACTTAAGTGAATCTCATCTGAATTGTCTGGGCATAGCCTTTTTTCTTGCCTCTGCCGAAGCTTTTAATAAGCAGAATAAATTTATTATTTTAGATGATATAATTTCTAGCTTTGATGCCAATCATCGTAAGCGTTTTGCTGATTTGCTAATTGAACAATATGGTGCTTACCAACTTATCCTTCTTACTCACGAAAGTTCATGGTTTGAATTAGTTAGGAATCGTATCAAGGGAAAAGATTGGATGATTAATACAATTAAATATAGTGAATCAGTAGGGACATATATTGATGATCCTACAAAGAACTTAAAGGATAAAATTGAAGGGAAAATTCAATCTGGTGACTTAGACAATTTAGGTACTGATGCTAGGAAGTACTTAGAACAAATATTAAAAGAAATTGCCTGTGATTTGGATGTAAAAGTTTCTTTTCGTTTTAATGATGTTAATGAAGATAGAATGTCTTACGAATTATTAACTGAAATTAAAGCAACATTGGGGAAAAGAAAGTGCAAAGAACTTTTAGGAAATCCAATTATTGATAGACTCCTCGGCTCTACTTTTATCGGCAATAAGGACTCCCATGATGGGGCGTATACTCCCGATTTAGCTGATATGAAAGCCTTCTGGCAGGATATAAAGGATTTTGAAGCATTGTTATTATGCAAAGAATGCAACACTTATGTGTCACAAAAATATTACGATAATGTGGGCAAAAAAATTCGCTGTAAAAATGCAGAAGTAATTTATTCCTGGGAAAAATAGCTCTATTTACAGCAGGATTTAATCTTCTTGCTTGACCAAATTCTGATAAGTTTCTAGCTTGCTTACAGAGCTTTATAGCTTCGGGGCATTGTAACCCCTCTTACGCGGCCAAATAGCGTCTGGCCGTAACCAATGATGCTGTCCTCTCGACCTATGGTCGGGGAGGCGGCGGAATATAATAGCGCAAGCAAACACGCTGCGCCGTTCGTAAGACGGTTACAAACTCCCCGGCTGCCAGAGATTTTCTCTGGTAGCCGTAACCGCCAACTAAGAGGAGTTTTACCTATGAAGCTTATTGTTAGATTATCGCCGTTATTGATTGCACTTGCTGTAGTCGGCTGTGCCACTAATGCACCCCAGCAGGCGGCCTATGTATCACCGCTAGAATTCCAAAGTTATAACTGCAAACAAATTGCTCGGGAAATGTCTTACACTTCTCAGCAGTACAATTCTCTTGCACAACAAAATCAAGGCGGAGCTTTGTTAGGCACTGCATTGGCTGCTTACATGGTATCGCAGAATTACGCATTTACTATGGATGACAGTAACCCGCAGGCAGATCAATTGAAGGCAAGATATAATGCACTTCATCAAGCCAGTATTCAGAAAAACTGTGATTAGATATTTTATTAATACAGGCATATCTATATTCATGGGTATGCCTGTATTTTTATATTAGAATTATTTTCTTTGGTTTTAGCATAAGCCGTTCGCAGATATGCTCATGAATGGCCTTCATCACCCGGGGTGTTTGAATGTCCTTCGGTAGACCAGCTTCAAACATAGCCAATTGCTCAATAAACTCATTATTAAGCATGAATACTGATTTTACAGCCTTAATAGCTTTACTTCGTTTAATATTAAAATCGGTATTTATAAAACAAAACTGTGAAATACTAATCGCTTCCTGCCAAAAAGGTGCATCATATTTTATATCGTTTAATATTTGTGCCAGAACATCTGCTGCATGCACTTCAAAATCATTAAACTTATAAATACCATATTCATTTAACGCTTTTTTACCTGCACGAATTTCCAAACGCCATATTTCCTCATTCAATAATTCGGTTTTGATATTCCAGAATTTAAGCCAATAACTCTGCCCATATAATTTAATCTTTTTCGATATATTATATAGGCTAACCTGCTTATACGGCATTCGCCCTGCACAAAAATAATTATCCAGCCCCATCTCTTTTTTGCAACGATTGTGGGTTCTTAAATTCTTTGGGTTTAAAATGAAGTTATCTGACTTAAGATCAATAATAAAAGATAATTGGTTTATTCTCTCTTGTCCTTCCACCTTCAAAATATTGGTCAAGAACCACCGAATTTTTCTTTTTATTTTACGATATTCATATAAAGCCAATCCAAGGCTCTTAACTGAAACATGAATATTCCAGTTATCAGGCTTCTCCGTATCCACGATTGACCATATTTCGCCATCAATCCCTGTATCAAGGCAAAAGGTATAACCGCCCGGCCTTCCCTTATTCGATATAATTATTGGCCGGTTAAACCCCTTTAAATAAATAATGCAATTATGCGGATTATCCTTGGCCTTATTTTTCGCTTTTCTAAGAGACGATAAGACCTCTTCAGGAACGGCCCCCTGAAAACTAATCTCAAGGCCTGAGAAATTAGAATATATGGGCTGCATGGCTATTTCTGCTGAATTAAGCGTGATTGAATGAACGCCTCTAGATCGGTCTGGCGATAGCGGACAGCCCTGCCCACTTTCACATAGGGTAGCTTATATCGCTGGGTCGCTCGCCAGACATTCAGTGTATCAGGGCTGACCCCTAATATTTTGGCTGCCTCATAAGGGGTTAGTAATTTAGTTGGGTTAGAATCCATTTCAGTCTCCGTTTCTGCCTCATTATTGGAGATTGATGGCAACCCTTCAAAATAAATGAAAATTTCTTTTTAAAAAAATAACTCTTCTAACAAAATCAGCTCTTTGTTTCTTTAATAACCCAAGCAATGGCACTTTGAGTAATCTTAGAATCTAGAAGCTTTAGGATTTTTTCTGCTATTAAAACAGCAGGGGAATAGCCTTTATAATCTGGGTTGCCCTCTGTGTATGTAATGCCGCTATATTTTCTCCAAATAGGGCCAACTCTATTAAACCAATAGAACAACGCATCACCTGAATTTTCTCTCTTTGCCGACTTAATTCGCTCAAGCGCGTCATCACACGCATTAGTCATGAATTCCATTAAATTAGTAAAATCTTTTGGATTCCCTGATATTGAATGAATTAACGGACTATTTGATTTTTCTTTTAATATTCCCATCGAAATTGCTAAATCTGCAAAAAATATTCGGGATTTATCATTATAAATATCATTATAGGCGTTTTTAGATTTATTTAATCCAGTTTTCAATTTTGTAATTAAGCCTTTTCTTTCTGTCTTACTTTTATAATAATTAAAATTCCGCCTTTTCATTTCATATTCCATAGCAGCGGTTAAAATTACCGCCTCCATTTCTTTTTTGCCTTTTTTATTCGTGATTTTTAAATCACTGATAATTTCTTTCAGAAATTCAGAGCTATATATTTCTCGATATTTTTCAGCATCGAAAATAGCATCGATTTTAGGTTTCCAAACTTGGGAGGCTTTTCGCTGCGCCATTATGCAACCTTCTTCATAAAGCCAAATATAGCTTCAGTTGCTTTATCCATAGAAGCCCTAACCGGGTCGAGATTAAGTCGGGCATAGATCGCGGTGGATTGTGAGTTTTTATGGCCCAAGGTTTTGCCGATAATAGGCAAGCTTGCCCCTGTAATGGCCTGATAGCTCCCCAACGTGCGGCGGATATCGTGCATCCTTAAATCTAGTAATCCCGTAGGCAAATCTATTTTCTGACTTTTTGCTGCTTTTTCCACTTCGGTGATTAGCTTTAGGCTTGTGTAAACATAACCGCCCTTTTCTTTAATCTTATTTTCAACAGCCGTAATTAAATTATCTAATTCTGGATTTTGCCTCCATAGAGTCAAAGTAGCTTTGTGGCGTATTCTATCCCAAGCTTTTTTAGGATCAGCGAAATAACCTGAATTCCCCTCGCCCTCAAAAACCCAATCACCCTTTGTTTTCTTCTTTCTAGTTTCTAAAATTTCTATAGCTGGAGCAATTAAAGGAATAGACACAGAGTCCCCGTTTTTAGTTTCTGGGATGCGCCATATATGGTGCTGAAAATCGATTTGCTCCCAACGCATCATTAAGACATTTGTTTTTCTTGCCCCTGTCATAAATGACATAAGGATAAAATCCTTAGCTGTTTGGTTTTCCTCTTCTTCTAGCGCAGCAAATAGCAAGGGCAGTTCTGAAGGTTGCACAAATCTATCGCGTGATTTTTCTTTAAACTTCTTAATCCCTATAGCTGGATTCTGACCTTCCCATCCCCACTCTATTGCTTTGTTATAAATTGCCCTCAGGCGTTCTAAAATCCTATTAGCTTGGTAAAGTCCGCTATCAGCCCTTAATTGCTCATGCAGTTTCTGAATTTCATGCTTTTTAATATTAGATATCTTTCGCTTAAACCAATGGCCTAGATATTTCTTAATCTCACGCTGATCGTATTGCCACGATTTTTTATGAATTTTACTATAACGCTCCAAGTATTCATTAAATAAAGTTTCAAAATCCATTTCGTCACGAACTTTTCGCTTTTCATCTTGCGGATTTATTCCCTTCGCTATCTGTCCCTTTTTAATTAAGGCCATACGCCTCGCCTCGGGAATTTTTAAATCTGGGTATAGGCCCAAAAAGATGCGCTCGGGCCTGCCATTTATCTTCTTATAAAGATAATAAGATTTAGAACCCGATGATTTAACATCTAGAGTTAATCCGGTTTCAACTTGATCTTTGTAATAAGCTCGCTTGCCCTTCGGCGGCAATGGCAGCGCATCAATTATTGCCTGGGTAAAATTAATCACTTTAACTGACATTGTTTTTCCTAACCTGAAGGTCGCCAAGTAGCACGGTAGCACCAGATTTTTTCGTCCTACCGACCCTGAGGTTTTACTGAAAATCGGATATGAATTTTTCTGTGCTACTCTGGTGCTACCTTAAACGGCTATTTTGGTCAATTTCCGAAAGTCCGAATTAGCATTAATTTTGATTTAACTTATTGAATATTAATGATAATTAGTGACTATCAATTTCTATCAATAATAGCAATAAATTCCTCATAACCTGAAGGTCGTCAGTTCAAATCTGGCCCCCGCAACCAATTTTACTTTATAATTCAATAGCTTGTGAGAAGGCTACCAAGTGGTCGGATGGCAGGCTTTATCTGGTACTACTGTGGTGCCACATAAGAATCGAAAATCTTAAGAATCTTTTTATTATTCTCAGGAGTTGATAAGGTTATTCTGACATATCCTTCTCCTATTAAATGAGAAACGTCCCGCAATAAAATACCGTTTTCAATAAGATGTTTCATGAAATCTGTCGAATCCTTGATCTTAAACGCGATGAAATTTGCGTCTGAATGCAGAATATCTTGTATAAAACTTAACTGCTTTAACTTTGAAATGAACTCTTCTCTCTCAATCATAATTTCCTGAGCCCTGGCAGAGTAGAGCTGAATTTTATCTGGCAATAGCGCTTCAAGAGCCACTTTTTTAGTGGCTTCTGAAATTGGATCTGTGGGAGCAAGTTTAATAACGAAATCAATTAACTTGGGATGCATGGATAGTGCCCCCAAGCGAATTCCAGCCAAAGAATATAATTTTGAGACCGTAAAAGTCTGGATAAGGAAAGGATATTCAATAGCACTGGGAATAGAAGCCGGGGTTTGATAGAAACCCCAATAGGCCCGGTCAAGAACTACAAAAGTCAGCGGATAATTCTGCTCTATTCTTCCCAGCATTTCAGATAGCCTATCTTCATCTTCAGCATGGCCGCATGGATTATTCGGCGTAGTAATAAAAAGTATTTTGATGGGTTGCTGCTCTTGGTACGATACATCCAAGACATTGAGGATGCCGTCTATATCCAATCCCAGTCTTCCATCATTTCTGCTCAAAGGAATAGAAGCTACTTTCACCTGATGAAGCTCGGCAACCGTTCGATATTTAGGAAATGTTGGGGGACAAATTAAAATCGTGTCCTTGAAAGGTTCGCATAATGCCCTCACAAGCCAGCCAATACCTGCATCTACCCCATCACATAACAGGATTGTTTCAGGTGCAATCGGAAAAAGACGAGAAAAAATCTTAATAAGCTGAACATCTTGCAAGGGAGGATAAAGATTTAATCCAGACTTTAAATCGTCATGTTTATCTAATATAGGGGGATATGGATTTTCATTAGCATTTAATGTCAGCAAATTATCGCGTGCATCTTCGTCGCTAATTCCCAGCCTGGATTTAAGCTCCTTGAAAAGCACGGAAGCTGTTTTATAAGGTGGTCTTTGGTAAATATGAGGCGGGATCGCTTTTTCCAAGCGGCTTTCTAAATTCATGATTTTCTCCATCAGGCGGCTGATTTTTGAGCATTATTTAACAACGTCAAAAGATTCTTATGCTCTTGCTCCTGGATATCAGAAGTCATTAATCTTGCGTCTTGATATAGTCTGGATAATTCAGACAAGATTTGTTGCAAGCTGGATTTGTTCATGTCCCTCAAACGCATAACAGATGCTAATGTCATGCCAGAACCCAACCGGGCATGTTCTTTTGCGAGAGATAGAATCATTTCACCCGTTAAAGAGGGTGAGACACTGGTAAAGCCGAATGGCTTATCTGCGTGCTTTGCTCCAGCTGCCAGCTGATCAAGATAACCCTGTAAGATCGGCTCAAACACATACCGACAACCCAATGATTTTGAGAAATCATGTAAACCCATATAAACGCCACTTACGGTATCAATCGCCAGAATATCGCTTAATGCATTGAAACCATGCGTGGTTTCAATCATGGCAATAAATTTAGCGCCAGAATTTTCTATTATGTATGATAATGATTTAATTTCATCAACATCCTCCGCATTGGGGTAAAAGATATAATTCGCCTTTGCAGCGATAATTTCCTGCAAATAATCTTTACTGCGGCGCAACTCTTCACCATCTGGTCGGAGGAAAATCTTTATATTTTCAGAGTATCCACGGATTCTTTCACAATCCTCAAGCTGATTAGGGGAATTTGTAATACTCCCGATTGGAGCCTGCACCACTTCAAGGTCAATGAAGAAATCATGCATCCCTGCATCCAGACATTCTTGAATATCGATGCTTTGTGATGGTGTAATAATAAATCGCATTTGTTATCGTTTTATCCAGACGCGCACCATATGGCGTTTTTTTGCTTCATCAACAGCACTATTGCCCTTTCCATTACAAGAAACTACTAAAGGTAGGGTAATAAACGACAAGAAAAAAGCTATTAACCTGAACATGATAAATAATGGCACTCGTAAATATTTTGATCTAAAGCTATGGTAGCTCAACTTATTAGATCGTTTGTAACACCCAGAACAGGTCAAGAAAAGCCCAAAGACCTAAAGATTCGAATAGTAAATACAGAGAAAAACAATGACAATTAGTCGCTTTATTAAAGCAAAAGCCATACATACGTTTATCTTTATAATCAGGATAACTCCATTGAGGGTACTAAACACATTCTCATTTTTGCTGAGTCACTTGCTCTGTGAGGTTCTAAGAAGGGAACAACGAATTGCCTATGCCCAACTCTCGTTTGCACTACCCGAATTTAATGCCAAAAAAATATTCAGAGGATCCTTGCACTC
>CAZSDN010000091.1:0-3250 GCA_964605595.1 uncultured Flavobacterium sp.
TAGCTACTAAAGCCCTACGTAATGCTGGACAGGTTCCTTGCGTGTTATACGGAGGAAATCAGACAGTACATTTTGCAGCTGATGCAGCGGCATTCAAAAACTTGATTTACACTCCAAACGCGCACACAGTTGCGATTGATTTGGGAGGTAAAAAATTCGATGCAGTTTTGCAGGATATCCAGGTTCACCCGGTATCTGACAAAATTTTGCACATCGACTTCTTCCAGTTGTTCGATGATAAAGAAGTAACGATGGAAGTTCCTGTAAAAGTAACCGGAGTTTCTCCAGGTGTGCTTTTAGGAGGTGTTCTTCGTTTGAACCAACGTAAATTAAAAGTAAAAGCGTTGCCAAAAAACCTTCCTGATTTCATAGAGGCCAACATCTCTGAAATGGAAATGGGTAACAAAATGTATGTTACGAAACTTGTTTCTGATAACTACAAACTTTTACACCCGGATAACACCGTTGTAGCACAGGTGAGAATTTCACGTGCGGCTATGAAAGCAGCTCAGGAAGCAGCAAAAGCAGCAAAAGGAGCTCCTGCAAAAGGAAAGAAAAAGTAATTTGGGTCAAATGTCGAATGTCAAACGACAAACGACTGTCTGAAAAACTGATATTTTCAAAGACCTCGTCGAAAGACGGGGTTTTTTATTGGTTACTATTCTCGTTGGATATTTGAGCCAATTCCCTACTGATTGGAGATTTCTGTTTTTTTCATTCGTCGTTCGTCATTCGTCATTCGTCAATCAACATTTCCCTATCTTTACCCCATGAACTTTTTTGCCAAACTTTTCTTGTCCCAACCAAAAGAAGAAATAGATCCTATGAACAAATTTCTAATCGTCGGCCTCGGAAACATCGGTGCCGAATATGTAAATACCCGCCACAATATCGGTTTTAAAGTAGTCGACTTTCTGGCAAAATCCGAAAGCCTTTCATTCGAAACCGTAAAATTGGGCTCACTTACTCAATACAAATTCAAAGGCCGGACATTTTTCCTGCTTAAACCCAATACATATATGAACCTTAGCGGGAAAGCGGTAAAATACTGGATGGATAAAGAAAATATCCCGCTTGAAAACATATTGGTAATTACGGACGATTTGAATCTTCCGTTCGGAACAATCCGTATCAAACCCAAAGGCAGCGATGGCGGACATAACGGCTTAAAAAATATCAACCTGGTTTTAAATACGCAAAATTATGCGCGTTTCCGTTTTGGTATCAGCGATGAATTCAAAAAAGGGCAACAGGTAGATTATGTCTTAGGAGATTGGGATCAAAACGAAAACGAAAAGCTTCCGGAGCGATTAGCAATAGCTTCCGAAATAATCAAATCTTTCGGGACTGCTGGTCTCGGGAACACAATGACTTCGTTTAATGGAAAATAAAAAAAGCGCTTGATGGCGCTTTTTTATTTTAAATATTCAGATAGTTATTTAATGATAATCCTTTTTACAACTTTATTCTCACCATCTGAAACATTCATAAGATAAACTCCTGCCTGAGCATTGTTCAATTGAATATTTTGATTAAGGTTTCCGTTTGAAGTAAAATTATTTTCGAAAATAATCCTTCCCTGCATGTCATAAACAGCAATGTTCACTTTTTCAGAAATAACCCGGTCTGACTGAACAGTAAAATTCCCACTGTTTGGATTCGGATAAACTTTAAAATCAAAAGCTTTTTGTCCGCTTATGCCAAGATCTTCCTCGGTTGTAAACTTGAATGCATTCGAAAAGTTTCCTATGCATCCGCCATCACGCGGGCGTATTCTCCAGTAATATTCAGTAAGATGTTGTAGGCCATTGGCCATATAACTGTTTGCAGATGCTGTGGTATTGACAACGATATTGGTAAAACCGGCATCCAAAGCAACCTGAATGTCATATGAAGTGGCGGCCGAGTTGTTTTCCCAAGTCAGCGCAAGATTAATCGGTTGGCTTGTAGTGTTGTTTGCAGGCGATGTAAGAACAGAAGGAGTAAACGAAGGCGGTATTGGATTTAAATAAAAATTAATTGATTTGGTTGTGTCTCCCGACATTGCATTAACAACAAATGGATACAGGGTTTGGCTCAATGATCCGGTATTGCTTAATGTTAGTGTAACGGAACCTGAACTGCTAGCGCTTTCAGGAGAAAAAACTGCCGTAACGCCCGCCGGTAGCCCGGTAACCGAAAATGTAGTAGTCGCTGAATAGGCTCCAACGGTTGCATAATTGAAAGAATATTCAACATCTGCTCCGATGCATCCAATAACATTCTGGCTCTCAGATTGCCCGTTCATCGCTACTAAAAATGTAGGGTTTGGAGGTGTGGTTATCGTAAAGTTAGCATTGGACGTATCGAAGAAGATATTATCATAGCCCGATATAAGTATCCTGTTAGTGGCTCCGGGAGTGTTTGGAACCGTTATCACTTCTGATCCGTCATTAGGAACCTTACTGGCCAGTAGAACCGGGAATGAGGTGCCTGAATTGGATGAAAGATAAATGTCTACATATGCTGCATTGACTCCATTAGCGTCTGTTCCTGCCACATTCCAGGTTACTGTCTGGTTTGAACCTGCTGGCCATGAAACATTTGTATTTGGAGAAGTTACAAAAAATGGTCCGGCTGACTCTACCGTTGTTACCGAAACGTCTTTCCGGGCGGTCTGGCCTCCATTCAATGCGTCATTGTCGCGTACGGTCAGTGCAAAATTCAGTGTCCTGGAAACCGCTGGCACAACTTCCCATGTTGGAGTAACATTACCTGCTACAGCACTGGCCAATATCGGAAAGTACCTGTCTGGTGATGTTGAATGCGGGCGTGAACGGAAATTCGGCCCCACTGCATTGGTCGCTGCCGGTGGCTGGGTTGAGGATTGGTTGTTTATCTGTTCCCAACAGTACGTTAGTGTATTATTATCAACATCTGTTGCGTTTCCTCTGAGCACGAAAGGAGTGCTTATAGGAATTATATAGTTTCGAAGGTTGCCGATAACCGGAGGCGTATTGCTCATTGATGTGTTGACGGCACAATTACCATTACCTGCAACAAATGCATCTATCTGAGCAAGGCTTACAGCATGAAACTGTGCATCAGAGCTGCTTTGTACATTGTGTGATGAGCAAATGCCGGCATAGGCCATAATGGTTGTTCCGCTTCCTGGTTCTACTGCAGTTCCATTAGAAACATTTCCATTGCAAGACCCCAGGTTACTGCGGAATGTGTGAGTAGCTCCAAATTGATGCCCCATTTCATGAGC
>CAZSDN010000091.1:3260-11595 GCA_964605595.1 uncultured Flavobacterium sp.
ATCAATATTGAATGCATCATTGATTGGTGCCGATGAACCTGTAACACCTCTTGCTTTTGAACTTCCGCAAACGGATCCCAGCTGTGCAACACCGCCGCCGCCGGTTGAAAAAATATGCCCAATATCATAATTAACATCTCCAATTATAAAAGTTACAAAAGCTTGATTTTCATCCAAAAGCGTAAACCCATTGTTGTTGGTAAAATTATCGCTATCAATAGAAATCAGTAAATCATTGTTCGCGATAAGCTCCATTCTGATAGCCAAATCCCTTTCATAAATTCCGTTTACACGAACCATCGTAACATTCATTGCAGCCAAAACCGCAGCCTTTTTTTGAATTAATGTCCCCGTATTGAGGCCAGCCCGATTGATGTGGTAATTGGAATATTCAACTGTACTTGATATAGCCAGCCGATACGTCCTGAAAATCCTTGTATTTGCTTCGATTGTGTTTGAATTGCGCAGGCCGGTTTCATATTCTTCTTCAGATCCGCCTTCAATAGAGCAAACAAAATCATTGGGGTTTGTTAAATCCTTGCGGTCATATACAATATAGCTTCGTTGGTCAGTTGTATAAGTATCTATATAACTGGTTCCGTTTGGCGAAAGTGTCATTGTATGCAATCCGAATAATGTGGTGCTAAAATGCATTGTTGCGGCCGGATCTTCAATTCCGACACCGATGTATGATTTTATGTCCGGATATTTCGCATTTAAATCGGGATGCATTACTGAAGCTTCATATACACGAAAGTGCACCATTTTTCCTTCAGTATCAGGAAAATCCATTAGTAGTCCTGGTTTGGATTTATTGTCTTCTCTTTTGGGAGCAGTAGCCAGTTTCGATTTTAAAAGCTCAAAATCCAAAGAATAAAGTTGATACTGTTTGGGCATGGATTTTCTTTCATGCTTTTGGCTTTGTAGTTCAGACTCCGAGTTTATTTTTGTCCACAAATCTCCCTGTTGTGCTGAACTGAAAGAAATGAAACAGAAAAAAAACAGCAAGTGTGTAATCTTTTTCATAATTTAATATTTAATTTACGGTCAAATTTAGTGATTTTAGCACAAATATCTACTATTTGAGAAGGTGTTTATATTCAAAATGATAAAAAATTTAAAAATGAAAAAAATAGTATTCGCTGCAATATTTCTGTCATTACTGTCCTGTAAATCAGAAAAAAAAGCAGTTTCCGAAAGTAAAGTGCAAATCAGTTTAAGCGACGGCTGTCCTGAAAAAGGGGCGTGCACCAGCCGGATTGAGAAAGATAAATCCATTGTAACGACCAGAGATGAATTTGGAAAACTAGGTTATAAATTGGAAGAAAACAAAGATAAAAAGGTCGTTGTTTTTGAATATTTTAAGCCAGGTCCAAAAGGAACAATGGACGGTAATTATCGTGAGGAAATACTATTTGAAATTAACGCAGATGTGAAAGATTTTACACTTTCGGGAAAAGAATTCAAGTCCTCAAAAATGATTTTTGGCGTATTTTGCTATTGTAAAGAGAAAGCGGGTTATTATAATGTTTCCGGAGGGACAATCATAAAAAGCGGGAATGTTTTACATATTACTATTCCGGATATTGTGGATGACCAGAAAGTTAAAACATTAAAAATAAAAATTTAATAAAGAAAAAGGGAGGCCGTTAAGCCTCCCTTTTTTGGTTTAATTTATTTGCACTATTCAACAACAATCTTTTTGGTTTCTTTTCTGTTTCCGTCCTGAACGGTTACCAGATAAATACCTGCCTGAATATTGTTTAATTGTAAATCCTGTGAGAAATTACCCGTATTTGTATAGGCTTTGTTTAAAATCTGTCTGCCGCTAAGGTCGTGAATTACAATGTTAATTTCATTACTTGATGCATTGTCGAACTTAACGGTAAAATTTCCTTTATTTGGGTTAGGATAAATTTTGAAATTCATAACAGAAATGGTTTCAGTATTTAAAACAGCGGTCATGGAACAAATTTCAATACTCCAGGAATTTATCGTTCCGGTTTGAGTTGAATATCCATCAGCCGCTATTAATCTCCAGTTACCCTCCTTAGGTTTACCTGTTAGAGTGGAGAAAGCCTGAAGTGGTGCAAATGTTCCAGATGTAGTTGGACTTGTACATGTAAGAGCTGGGCTTCCGTCTTTAAAACTAGCGTTTAATCCGGTCACAAGATTTGAAGGGACGTAACAGTTATGTCCCCAAAAAATCCTCTGAGTATTGTCAGGATGAACAACGCCTATAATCCAATCGGAAATATCAGGATGAGAGCCGTTTACAGTTATTTTTATATCTGAGATCGTGTCGGTTGAGGCTGGCACATTAATAATTGATTGTGCCGTGGTTCCATAAACTGCAGAGTTGCTACCTGTTCCATCAGAAACATTAAATGGCGTATTATTGAAGTATGACGTACACACATTTGTAACCGTATAGCCGATAGCAAAAGTTTTGGTGTTAATTGCATAATAAATGTTTCCGATAGCTTCGATTTTTATACGGCAAAATGGCGCAGCAACATTCGGGACAGTAATATTTTCGTTTCCATCGTTAGGCGTGCTCGCTGTCAAAACCGTTGGATAAGTCAAGCCGCCGTCTGTTGATAAACTGATTTTCACATTAGCGGTGTTGATAGGCGCAGCATTTGTACCTGCTATATTCCAGGTTATAGTTTGGGTTGATCCCTGTGTCCATGAAATGTTGTCGGTATTCTGCGAGGTTACATTAAATGGCCCTGTTGCAGCATTAGTAGTAACGGTCATATTTTGTCTGGATGTCTGTCCGCCGTTCGGAGATTTATTATCCCTAACGGTCAGTGCAAAAGCCATCGTACGGGCAACATTCGGAATCACCTCCCACGTTGAAGTGAGATTGTTATTTAAAACTTCTGAAAGCGAAGGGAAATATCTTGTTGGCGAAGTCGAAGGGCTAAACGATCGGAAATTCGGATTTCTACCTGTTGTGGTTGCACTTGGATTGGCTCTGTTCGTACCGGTATCAACTTGTTCCCAACAATAGGTTAGAGCATCTCCGTCAGCATCTGTAGCGTTTCCGGTTAAAGCAAAAGGGGTTCCTTTAGGAATAGTATAATTTGTTATAGCCGCAATAGCAGGAGCCGCATTGTTATTGGGTGTTCCGGGAACACAAGTATAGGTTGCAATAAAAGAAACCATCTCCGCAATACTCACAGCATGGAAATAGGAATCTGAGTTGGACTGAACATTGACAGGAGAGCAAATTCCGGCATATGCCATTATAGTGCTTCCGCTTCCTGGCTCTACCGCAGTACTAAGATTTATGGTTGCCTGATTTGCAGGAGTTGAAACGCAGTTTTCACCATCCCCGTTAAAAGTATGGTTAGCGCCAAACTGATGGCCTACTTCATGGGCTACGTAATCAATATCAAAAGGGTCGCCTACAGGCGATGGAGAACCTGTAATTCCGCTAGCTTTTAAATTAGGCACACAAACACCGGGTGAAGCTAGTCCGCCACCACCGGTACTTACAGTATGGCCTATGTCAAAATTTGCTGTGCCAATGACACTGGTAATAGTGCTCTGGCTTTGGTTAATTAATGTATTGGGATTATTATTATTAAAAGGATCCGCAGAAGTAACATAAATAATATTAGTATTATTGGCAACCAAAACCAAGCGCAAGGACATGTCTCTTTCATATGCACTGTTCATACGTGATACAGTTACGTTCATTGCAGCTAAAACAGCGCCTTTTTTCTGAGTTTCATTTCCTGCACCAAGATTAGCCGCATTAATGTGAAAAGTAGCATATTCGAATGTACATGCCATCGCAAGGCGATAGGTTCTGAATCTACCGTCGCTAGCCATTATTTGGTTTAGTGATTCAGGCCTTTTAGGAGTTTCCTCTGAATGTCTGGATAAACACTCAAATGTTCTTTTGCTTGTAAGGTCTGACTTGTCATATACAATATAATTTTGAAGGTCTTTTGTATACGGATCAATGTAAAATGTTCCATTTCCTGACAAAGTCATCGTGTGCAAGCCGAAAATAGTTGTTGTAAAATGGATTGATGCGGTTGGATCATCAATTCCCTGTCCTACATAAGATTGGATTTCCTGATGCTTTTCAGCCAATTCCGGCTCCATTACTGAAGCTTCATAAATTTTGTAGTTCTGTAAAACTCCTTTCGCATTCGGGAAAGGGATTACTAATGTCGATTCAACTCCGCTTTCTCTGGCAGGAGCAGTCAATAACATGTTTTTCAAACCTGCATAATCCAGTGAATATAACTGGTATTTTGTTGGTGTTGAACCGCGCTCAGTTTTTTCCAGCACGTTTAGTCGGGTTTCATTTGCTTTTGTCCAAAGTGAGGATTGTGAAAATCCGGTCACAGAAACAAAAACTATGGTTACCAAGAGTATTATTTTTTTCATTTCTTAAATAAATTAATTAGCAGCCAAAAGTACTAATTTCTGAATAAGCTGCAACAATTGATTTCATTTTTTATGGGAATTTCATATTTTTTTTAACTCTTATGCGGTAATTGTTATGTAGAATGAGTTTTAATAATCTGATTTTTGTCATAAAGCCATAATCATAAAATCTGATCCGTATTATTTCCTGTAAGAAAAAACCTTAAAAACTTACTTTTTTTATATTCGCCAGAAAAACTAAATTTGCAGAATAGTAAAATTATACTGTGAAGATTTTCCATTCTATACGCGATTTCCATTCAACCGCAAAAACCATTGTCACGCTGGGGACTTTTGACGGCGTTCATATCGGGCATAACAAAATCATCGAAAGGCTGATGCAAAACGCTTCAGAACTGAATTGTGAAACGCTGGTGCTGACTTTTTTTCCGCATCCCAGAATGGTACTGCAGGATCAGTCTGAAATCAAGCTTCTTAATACAATTGAAGAAAAATCAATCCTTCTCAAAAGATCGGGGCTTGATAACCTTGTGATTCATCCGTTTGATAAGGAGTTTTCCAGGCTGACTGCCGAAGAATTCGTTAAGCAGATTCTCGTTGACCGTTTTAATATCCGCAAAATAATCATTGGGCACGACCATCGTTTTGGAAGGAACAGGACGGCAAATATTGACGATCTCATTGTTTTTGGAGAAAAATTTGATTTTGAAGTGGAGCAGATTTCACCACAGGAAATAAATGACGTTGCTGTAAGTTCAACAAAAATAAGGAATGCGCTCTTGAATGGAGACATTTCGCTCGCCAATGATTATTTGGGTTATCCGTATATGCTCACCGGCAAGGTCGTAAAAGGCAAACAACTCGGGCGGACGCTTGGTTATCCGACCGCGAACATTGACATTCCCGAATCGTATAAACTCATTCCTGAAATTGGGATTTATATTGTTAAAAGTATCCTTGGCGGGAAAATCGTTTACGGAATGATGAGCATTGGCTACAATCCGACAGTTAACGGCGAAACCAAAACCATCGAAGTCAATTACCTTGATTTCGATAAGGATTTGTACGGAAAGGAAATTTCGGTTTCTATTTTATCCCGGATACGCTCCGAAGAAAAATTCGATTCGCTCGAAGCGTTAAAGCAGCAAATGCATCAGGATAAACTTACAACGCTCGCATTCATACAAAATGAGTTCAAATGATCCGAAAGCTTTTTCATCCGATTGATAACGCGCCGTTGATCCTTTTCAGGATTTTTTTCGGATTGCTGCTTTCGCTTGAAACTATCGGAGCTGTTTTTACAGGCTGGGTAAAGCAAAACCTGGTTGAACCGCAATTTACCTTTTCTTACATCGGAATGGAATGGCTCCAGCCGCTTCCCGGAAACGGTATGTATTATTATTTTTTTGCAATGGGGATTTTGGGCGTGCTAATCATGCTCGGTTTCAGGTACCGATTGAGCTTGCTGGCATTTACAATCCTTTGGGCCGGCTCCTATTTTATGCAAAAATCATCCTACAACAATCATTATTATTTATTGCTGCTGGTTTGCACCATAATGCTTTTTTTGCCGGCCAACCGTTATGCGTCGGTTGATGCCAAAATCAACCCCGGCATAAAAACGCTTTCAATGCCGCAATGGTGTTCCTGGGTTTTAATATTCCAGATGGCGATTGTTTATTTTTTCGCGACGGTTTCAAAATTTTATCCTGATTGGCTTGACGGAACTTTTGTCAGGCTGATGCTTGAAGGTTCTGAATTTTACCCAAACGCCGAAGCTGTTTTTAGCAAACATTGGTTCCAGCTTTTTATCGCCTGGTCAGGAATAGCGTTCGACATGCTCATTGTGCCTTTGCTGTTATGGAAAAGGACGCGCACTGCCGCTTTTATTGCATCGTTGCTGTTTCATGTTTTTAATGCGATTTTCCTTCAGATCGGAATTTTTCCGTTTTTCGCGTTAAGCTTTGTCGTTTTCTTTTATCCGCCTGAAAAAATCAGGGAAGTATTTTTTAAAAGAAAGCCTGTTTTTGATCATCATTTGCCTTTTACTCAAGGGAAACCATTGCTTTTGTATTTTTTTATCCCTTACTTTTTATTGCAATTGGCTTTGCCGGTTCGCCACTTATTTATAAAAGGCGATGTTTTATGGACAGAAGAAGGCCACAGGCTAAGTTGGCGCATGATGCTCCGGCAGCGAAGCGGATCTTTGCAGTACAGGGTTGTAGATAAAAGCACGAACCGTGTTGAATATTATGATTACAGAAGCAAACTGACCAAAAAGCAATCGTTGTTCATTCAAAGCAAACCCGACGGAATTTGGCAAATGGCACAAAAAATAAAACAGGAATACCAACACAAAGGGAAAAACGTTGCGGTTTATGCAGATTGTTATGTTACGATCAACGACAAATTTTCAGGTAAACTGATTGATCCGACAGTTGATTTGGCAGCTGTAAAGTGGGATCATATTTTTCATAACGACTGGGTTCTGCTTTATAATTCCGAAGGCGAACTTTTGAAATAGACTTTATCTTCCAAAAGAATTTCGGAATTACAGAATAATTTACTCCCTATTTTCTGGCCTGGCGATAATATGCTGTATTTAAAATTATATTAAATTCTGTTTTTTCAGATTAGCTGTCTTCGTTTTAATCATAATATTTTGTACTTTTAATAAAAATCATCAGAATTACCTGATTTTTTTTAAACCTAACCAGGACTATTAACTAAAATTATGTGTTATGAATTTACAACGAGTTTTTATCAACGGATTCATCATTTTCCTTGGAATCGGAATCTATTTTCTTATCATGGATTTTTTAGGGTTATCTCATCATTTTTACTTAAGGACGCTCAATTTATTCATAGTGATTTATGGAGTAAACCGGACAATCAGCCAAAATAGGTCTGCCGGAGTCCAGGGATATAATACAAATCTTCTTGCGGCAATTACAACATCAATGATTGGAGCTGTGTTAAGTATTGCAGGTTTGCTGACATATATATATTTCCGTGGCGGCGAAGAATATTTAAAAACACTTTCAGAAGGTTTCCTGTTTGGAGGGGGCGAACTTTCCATTTATCAGTATTGTATAGGATTGCTTTTTGAATCGGCGGCCACTTCATTAATTGTTTCTTTTTGCCTGATGCAATTCTGGAAAAGTAAAGTAGAAACCATTAATAAAGTAGATTAAACAAAATAATAAATCATTTATTAAAAGGCTTATTGATTATTCGATAAGCCTTTTAATTTGGCCGTTTTTAAGTTAGGTAAACTTTGAATGAAGAAACTTTTTTTACTTAAAACGGAATTCCCTATTTTTGAACCATCAATAACCCTTGGCTATGACAATGACTAAACACGATTGGACTAAAGAAGAAATTATCGCTATATATAATAAACCAATGATGGATTTGCTTTTTGAAGCAGCAAAAATCCATCGCGAATACCACGATCCAAATGTGGTTCAGGTTTCGACGCTTTTGTCCATCAAAACCGGCGGATGCCCTGAAGATTGCGGATATTGCCCTCAGGCGGCTCGTTACCATACAGATATCGAAGGTAATGACCTCATGGCTGTAAGCCAGGTAAAAGCACAGGCTTTACGCGCAAAAGCAAGCGGTTCATCCCGGGTTTGCATGGGCGCCGCTTGGAGAAACGTAAAAGACGGCCCTGAATTTGACCAGGTCTTAGAAATGGTGCGTACCATAAACAAGCTCGATATGGAAGTATGCTGCACTTTGGGCATGATTACAGAAAACCAGGCACAACGGCTTGCTGAAGCAGGTTTGTATGCATACAACCATAACCTCGACACATCTGAAGATTATTATAAGGAAGTGATTTCTACCCGTGGTTTTGAAGACCGCCTTTCAACAATCGAGAACGTACGTAAAACCAATGTAACGGTTTGTAGTGGTGGAA
>CAZSDN010000092.1:0-386 GCA_964605595.1 uncultured Flavobacterium sp.
TTTACATCGGCTTTAACCAGATTATCGTAGGCTTTTTTGCGACCTTCGGGTGTCATGAATTCTTTTGAACGTGCAGATTTAAGGATTGTTCCGCCTTTGTTTACAATGTTATTTACGCTACGCGGGCCCATTTCTTTAAAATCACCTTCGATCATTCCCTGATAACCACGGTAAATTCCTACACATTCAATGTTATGATAAGCGCAAGTTCTGACAACTGAACGAATGGCAGCATTCATTCCTGGAGAATCACCACCTGATGTCAGGACGCCTATCTTTTTTATTTGATTTGACATTTTTCTACTATTAAAATGCTAAAATAGCAAAGTTAAATTAGGATTGTTCTTACGTTTTTAATAATTTAATAATTCTGTTTAAATTCAAAC
>CAZSDN010000092.1:396-3970 GCA_964605595.1 uncultured Flavobacterium sp.
TTCAAACGTTTTCGTTAATAAGTTTTCATTTCGGATCGTTTTATCAAGAGTAAAATACGCAGAAAATTGCGAATAATGTTATTTATCCGAATGAAATTTACAAATAATAAATTTAAGGATTATTCGTCTTCAGTTGGAACTGCGTCTGAATTTGCTTTTTGACTTTGCGTTTTCTTCTTTTCTTTCTTTTTGTTGTCTTTCGAAGGAGTGTTATCGAAATTCATGTATTCAGGAAATTCTGAATCCGGCACAAGATCAGTAGATTTCGCTCTTTCCAGTTTTCTTTTTTTAAAGATTTTGTTTACCAGTTCGGAAAATGTATCAAAATCAACTTCATAAGTAATACCAACACCTTGTGTATAACCAATTCCTTCCCCTAAATAATTGATATCGTTTTCACGGTTAAAAAAACGCAGGTTCATTGTTCCGTCTTCATTGACGCGATATTGAAACTCGACATTTCCGACAATCGCCGATTCATTGACTCCGCCAACCGGAACACCCACTTTTCCGTTAACGGTAATCCTTTCATTGATTTGCGTAGAAATCGTAAAACCAACCGAACCATCCGATTCATTTCCCGGCGTCCTGTCGGCTGTAACAATATCAATTCCAACTTTCAGCTTATCATCCGGATTTTGAAAAATATCGTCAAAAATACCGGTAGCTGTTTCAAAAAGGTTCTTTGTGAAAGCATTTTGGTTTACGCCGTCATTGCTCATAAATCCGCCTGTAGCCAATAAAGTCAAAGCCTGTGTCTGGCGAATATCCTTATCGCTCAATTTTGTATCGATCTCTGAACGCAGTACCGAACTTACCGTTGGAAAATCAATCGCGAAATCAGGCTCAGGATTGCTCAGGCTTCCGGTTATGTTGATATCGACTTCAACCGGAACTTTCCTGTTTACCGAAGGATTATCGAGTAAAACTGCCGGATTTGCGTTTGTTTTATAAGTTGCTTCCAGATTCAAACGTGCACGCATCGGGTCGCCTTCCCATGAAATATAACTGTTTTTCTTTACGTCGAATTTTTTATCGATAAGGCCTTTATATTTGAAATTATAGGACGAACCTTTATCAACAATAAAATCCCCGGTCATATTGAATTTTCCAAGCGTATTGATTTCCAAAAGCAAAATCCCGTTTCCTCTTCCCTGCATGCCATGGCCGGTAGCACGATCGAGAATCACCTCTATTTCTGCGGCCGGAGTAATGTCGAGCTCAAACTTCAATTCAAGCCCGTTAAAATTCCTCATTCCGGAAGCCAGCCCTTTTTCAATATTTAATTTCTCATTCGGGCTCAGAAAATGCATAAAACTTTTTGTTCCGGTAGATTCGGAATTATTGATCGGAATCTTAATATCGGTTCCCGTTGCCGAAGTAGCTTCAACACCTATAAAAAGATTATTGGTCGGGCCTGATATAACGGCGTTACCATCAATAAAAGCGGTTCCGTAATAAGCTGCTTCCTCTGAATCTTTTGTATCCAGGACAAGCAGGCGGTCACTATCAATCCTAAGATCGAGATTCCATTTTGAGAAATTCTTGTGCCTGATTACTCCGTTTAGCTTTCCTTCGGTTTTGAATTTCGTATCAATTAGTGTGGCATTCTGGAAAATAAACTGGTTTTCAGACAAATCGATTATCGAATTTTCCCTGAATGAATAATCTGTATTAAGGTATGGGATTTTCATACCGGCATTTCCCAAAAATAACCTTCCGTAAATGTCAGGCTTGTTAAATGTACCCGAGATGTTTGAAGTTCCCGAGATAAATCCGCGGATATTTGAAATCACATCGCCGCCCAGCGGACTGAATGCCGCAAGATTGAATTCGTTGAATCGAAGGTCCAAATCCATTTGGGTTTCATTATCCTTAATTGAGAATGAACCTTCAGCGAGGAAAGATTCCACATTTTGGTTTTCAAGAGATGAATTGACCGTAAAATACCTGAAAGAATCATCGCCTTCAACATCCATATTAAGGTTGCCCAAACCAATTTCATTAATATTAAGTCCGTCAATCCGGAGCGAAGCCGTTGGCTGGTATATTTTCTTATCCTGCTTGAAATTAATTTTTCCGTCAAGATTTCCCGCAATTTTCAAACTATCGACATTCGGAATTATCTTACTCAAATCTACATTGTCAAAATTAAGGTTCAGATCCTTGTATGTCGAATCACGTATGGTTCCGACCATTTCTATTTTTTGGTTTTCGTGTGACATGACAATGTTGTCAATCGCAAAATCCTTGAGCATTTTATCAAATACAACTTTATTCTGGTCATTGTCATTTTCATTCAAAAACCACACATAATCTTTAAGTTTCAATTCAGACTTTTTAACTCCAATAACGTTATTGTTGTCTTTGTCAATCGTATGATAAAAATTAAGCTTATAAAAATCACTGTCTTTTTTGCCGCCTTTAAATTCAGAACGGACATGGAGCGTGTCATTCATCGTAACATTGATTACACTGAAATCAGAAATTTTATAGTATTTATTCCTGACACTGTCCATTTCAACATAGGCATTGTAAAGCGGATTCTTATTATCGATACGGATGTTGATTTTATTGAAGTAATTGTCAAAAGCCGTGATATTCGGCGATGAAAAATTCAGTTTGAATTCATCATTGCCCGAATTGATGTTACCGCGTATAAAAGTGTTTGATCCGACTTCAATCCCCGGATAAAATATTTCGATTATCTTATTGTAAATGCTGAAATTAAAACGTAAAAACTGGTCTTTGTCAACTTTAATGGGTTTGTAATTCGTATAAAGGCTTCCGACGGAATTCTGCAACATTTTTCCAAGTTGCGCAAATTTAAATTTCCCAATTACTCTTCCTTCAATAATATCGGGCGAATTGATGGTAATGGTACGGACCATTTCTTCGTCAAAACTTGAAGCAAGCGTAAAATCATCAAAAATATAAATATCATTCTGGTTCTGATAGGACGTTTCTGAAACATTGACGGTTCCGCGCAGGTTATCAAACGAATTTCCGGAAATGTTAACTTTTATATCTCCTTTAAAAATAGAAATAGAATCTTTACGGAAATTCAGCTTGTTCAGGTTTGCAAAATCAATGTTGGCGCGAAAATCATAGTGTTTTTCTTTTCCGCTCAAATCAAGCAATCCATCAAAATCCATAAACAAATTCGGGTCATTTACAATCATTACTCCTTTATAGTAAGGGCTTTGAAGATTTCCGTTGATTTTAATATTTGTATAACTGTATTTGTTATAATAGAATTTTGAAATTTTTCCGTCAACTTTAGTCATGAGATTTTTGGTCGTGAGTCCTTTTCCGTCAACATCAATATCAAGGCTAACCTTACCCAGATCCTTGCGGCTCAAAAACGAACCCAGATTGAAATTATCCATGACAATGTTCCCAAAATAAGAAGCATCATCAATGTTATCGATGTTATCCATGTATAAATTTGCCTTGACATTTCCGGCAGCACTTTTCATGTAAAAATCGGCAATAAGGGTTTGCGGCGTGATCTCGGTTTCTCCGACAAGATTAAACTGCCCGAGCTTTTTGAGCTCTGTCGGTAATTTATTTC
>CAZSDN010000092.1:3980-11448 GCA_964605595.1 uncultured Flavobacterium sp.
GGCCAGATCGTCATAATTTGAATTGAGTCTATAGAAATTCCCTTTCATATAAAACGTTTCGCCTTCTTTCCCAAAAAGATTATTAAAAACGATATTGCCTACGATTTGCAAATTCCGTTTATCAGTCAACCGCAAATTACTGAAAGTCAAATTATTTAAAGTTCCCTGAATATTGGCTTTGAGGTCAAAAACTTTATCCTTACCCAATTCTTTGTAAAAATAACGGATGTCATTACTTGAAATCGATGCAACAGCATTGTTCGCTTTAAACCTGACTCTATTATTAAAATCCGTAAAACCTTCTTTGTCATAATATAACCCGACATTTCCTTTAAAAGTTGAGTATTTGGTTTTAAGGTCCAGATCGTCAAGAAGAATGCTCTTTTTTGTGTAAGTAAACTTTGAAGTCAGGTTTTCCACAAAAATACCGCGATGGTCTTTAAAAGACATGCGGTTGATTTTAGCAGAAACATCAGGGCCATATACCTGGAAATTGTTAAGAGAAGCTTCAAGCCTGGTAAAATCGACATCTTTTGGAACTTCGCGATTTTCATCGATAAGAATAAAACGGCTTTTTGCCAGGTAAACATTTTTGGCTTTCAGGAGGAATTTCTTACCTGAAGGTTTTCCGGTTTCAAAAAGGTCAACAAAATAATTGATATTGGATTGGTTCTCGTTTTTATATGTTTTCAGATTAAAAATGAGCCCGTCCAAACGAATATCACCAAAATGCAAATCACCGTTGTACAGCTTTTTAAAACTCAAAACATTGGTGTTTATGCGTTCGGCATAAATAAGCGTATCCTTGTGATGGTCTTTAATCATTACGCTTTTAAGCTTTACACCGCCAAAAACCGAAATTGCAACCTGATCAACTTTTATATCGGTTTTAAAATCTTCATTGAGCATTTCAGTCACATAAGCGCCTATTTTGGTCTGAACGACCGGTAGGGAAAGAACAATGCCAAGCAGCAGCAAAAGCAATATAAGTCCGATAATTATCCGGATTATGATTTTCTTCGCTTTTTGGATACCTGACCGTTTAATTTTTCTGAATTTTTATTTTAAAAAGGAGAAAAAACCTTCGTAAAAAATCTTTATTTTTGGGCTTCGATATAAAAATATATTTTTTATTTCGGTTTGTCAAATATAACTCAAAATTCGTGCCTTTATGCAATCAAAATCAGTTTTTATACTGGCAATTGAAAGTTCATGCGATGATACTGCCGCAGCCGTTTTAGAGAACGACAAAGTGCTTTCGAATGTTGTTGCAAATCAGTTAATCCATGAGCAATATGGCGGTGTAGTTCCTGAGCTTGCTTCAAGGGCGCACCAGCAAAATATTGTTCCTGTCATTGATGCTGCCCTAAAAAAGGCCAATGTTGGCAAAAACCAACTCCGTGCAATTGCATTTACGCAAGGCCCGGGATTAATGGGGTCGCTTTTGGTCGGAAGCTCGTTTGCAAAATCCATGGCACTTGCACTTGGTATTCCGCTAATTGCAGTAAACCACATGCATGCGCATATCCTGGCTCATTTTATTGATGAAGAAAATTATGACAAGCCGGTTTTTCCATTTTTAGCGCTGACAATTTCCGGCGGCCATACGCAGATTGTAAAAGTCAATCATTATTTTGACATGGAGATTATTGGTGAAACTACTGACGATGCTGTTGGCGAAGCTTTTGACAAAAGTGCGAAAATCCTCGGATTACCCTATCCAGGCGGCCCGTTGATTGACAAATATGCAAAACTCGGAAACCCGGATGCGTTTGCATTTACGAAACCGAAAGTTCCGGGGCTTGATTTCAGTTTTTCAGGGCTGAAAACACAAATCCTTTACTTTGTCCAAAAAAACACGGCGCAAAATCCCAATTTCATTGATGAAAACCTAAATGACATTTGCGCATCGATTCAAAATATAATCATTAAAATTTTGATGGACAAACTCAAGCTGGCCGTTTCTGAAACCGGAATAAACCAAATTGCAATAGGCGGCGGAGTTTCGGCAAATTCCGGTATCCGCGCAACCCTGAAAGAAGGCGAAAGCAAATATGGCTGGAAAACCTATATCCCGAAATTTGAATATACCACCGACAACGCGGCAATGATCGGAATTGTTGGCTACAAAAAATATTTGGCCGGACAGTTCAATGATTCCACTGTCATTTCAAAAGCGAGAATCGAATTTTAATTATGCAGTTATTCTATAACCCGAATATTAATAATGGAACCGAGAGCTTTTCTTTTGACAAGGAAGAAAGCAAGCATATAATTAAAGTTTTACGTAAAAAAGAAGGCGGTATTTTACATGTTACTAACGGATTAGGATTTATTTATAAAACTGAAATACAATTGGCTTCCGACAATAAATGCACCGTAAAGATTATTGATGTTAGCCGATCGGAAACTCCAAAAGCGCATCTTCATTTAGCTGTCGCGCCAACAAAAATGAATGACCGTTACGAATGGTTTTTAGAGAAAGCTACTGAAATCGGTATCCAGGAAATTACGCCAATCATTTGTGACCGTTCTGAAAGAAAAATCATTAAAACCGAGCGTTTCGATAAAATAATCCTTTCTGCCATGAAACAATCAAACCAGGCTTTTTTTCCAAAACTGAACGCGCCGGTTTCATTTAAGGAATTTGTTTCAAAACACATTGAAGGGCAAAAATTCATCGCTCATTGTGAAGAGAGCGAAAAGAAAACACTCAAAAGCAAAATTCAAAAAAATAAGAACATTACTGTATTGATTGGCCCGGAAGGCGATTTTTCGGAAAAAGAAATCAAATTGGCAATCGAAAACAACTATTTGCCCGTATCTTTGGGAAACACTCGTTTACGTACGGAAACCGCGGCCATAGTAGCCTGTCATTCTGTAGTTTTTGAAAATGAATAAAACAATATGAAAAAAATATTCTGCCTGTTGGTGCTGGTTTCAACTTTTGGATTTTCCCAGGAAATCGCGCTGATAAAATACAATGGCGGCGGCGACTGGTATTCAAATCCGACTTCTTTGCCAAACCTGATAAAATTCTGCAATCAGAATATTGGAACAAGGATAAAGCAAAAACCTGCAACTGTCGAGCTTTCAAGCCCTGATTTATTTTCTTATCCGTTTATACATGGAACCGGGCACGGAAATGTGGTTTTTAGCGATGCCGAAGTTGCCAATCTCAAAAAATACATGCTTTCAGGCGGATTTGTACATTTTGACGATAATTACGGCATGGATCCATATATAAGGAAAGAAATTAAAAAAGTTTTTCCGAACGATGCATTAGTTGAAATTCCGGCAAGCCATCCTATTTTCCAAAAACCTTATCCTTTTCCGGCCGGGTTGCCAAAAATACATGAGCATGACGGAAAACGCCCGCAGGCACTGGGGATTTTTATCGAAAATAGGCTGGTTTTCCTTTACACAACCGAATGTGACCTGGGCGATGGATGGGAAGATGCCGAAGTTCACAACAATCCGAAAGAAATTCGTGAAAAAGCTTTAAAAATGGGAGCAAACATTATAAATTATATTTTCAATAATTGATATGGCAACAGCAAAAAACATAGCAAATGGCATATTAAGGGCAATCGGTATTTTATCGGTAATATGCGTTATCGGTTGGTTTTTATATGAAATCAGCACCGTCATTTTATATATTATCTCAGCGATAATCCTAACGCTTATCGGCAATCCGATTTTAAAATTCTTAAAGCGAAAGTTAAAATTCCCGAATCTCCTGGCTACGATTGTAACATTATTCTTCTTCGTTTTAATAATCGTAGGATTTATTCTGATGTTTGTTCCGCTTATAACCTCGCAAAGCGAAAGCCTTTCTGTCCTTAAAACCGCAACTATCGAAAGTAATGTTCGTGAGCTTTTGAACCAGGTTGACGTTTTCCTGGCGCGATACGACATCAACAGTGACCAGTTCCTGAAAGATTCAAATATCAATTTCCATTTTATCCCTAATTTCCTCAATTCGGTATTGGGAATCCTGAGCAGTTTCGGAATGGGGCTCGCTTCTACCCTTTTCATAACTTTCTTTTTCCTGAAAGACAAACGAATGTTTACTATCGGAATTAAAAAAATACTTCCAAAAAGCCATGAAGAGCAAATACTAAACTCATTTGACAAAATAGACGATCTTTTGAGCCGTTATTTTTTGGGATTGCTGCTTCAGCTTTTTATTGTTTTTGTACTGTATTGGGTTGTACTGCTGATTTTTGGTATTAAAAACGGTTTCGTAATTGCTTTTTTATGCGCCGTTTTAAATATTATTCCCTACATCGGGCCTTTAATCGGAACCGTTTTAGCAGGCGTTTTAACCATGATAAGCAATTTGGGATCCGATTTCCAGTCTGAGATTTTACCAAAAACATTGTGGGTTCTATTGGGATTCTGGATTGTCCAGATAATCGACAACAATGTTTCACAGCCGATGATTTTCTCAAAAAGCACCGATTCACATCCTCTGGAAATTTTCCTCGTTATATTGATCGCGGGGTTTTTATCGGGTATTTTGGGAATGATTGTCGCGGTTCCGTTGTACACGATGCTCAAAGTCATCGGAAAAGAATTTTTGCCTGAAAATAAAATCATCCGGATGTTAACCAAAAATATCTGATTTGGATCCAGCGATTTTACAGCCCGAAATTCAATCGTATATATCAAATGCTATTGGGAAAAATGTTTCCGGGATGGCACTGCAAAAAAATCCATTCCCAAACATAAGCTGGCCTGAAATCCTGAACCAAATTTCTGCGAAAAGCAAAGCCAAAGACAAGCTTCCGACATGGTTTGAAACGCGGAATATTATTTATCCCGCAAAAATTTCCATTGAGCAAACGTCATCCGAAATTACGGCATTATACAAATCGCAAATCGTTTCGGGTAAAAGCCTGATTGATTTGACCGGCGGTTTTGGCGTTGACGCTTTATATTTTTCTAAAAAGGCCGAAAAAGTGATCCATTGCGAAATAAATCCGGATTTATCAGAAATCGTAAGGCATAATTTTGAAATGATGCAGGTTTCAAACATCGAATGCATACATGGCGACAGTTTGGAAATCTTAAAAAACCGGAATGAAATTTTTGACTGGATTTATATCGATCCATCACGGCGGAATGATGTAAAAGGAAAAGTTTTTATGCTTAAAGACTGTCTTCCTGATGTACCCGGATTATTAGATTTTTACTTTAATTTTTCAAATTCCATTTTAATAAAAACTGCTCCGGTTTTAGATATTTCGGCAGGTTTGGCAGAACTCAAAAACGTAAAGGAAATCCATATTGTTGCTTTGGAAAATGAAGTAAAGGAATTGCTTTGGGTTTTAGAGAAAGGTTACCAGGCCACAATTTTGGTCAAAACGATCAATTTATTAAAGGATAAAAACCAGGAATTCAGTTTTGAATTGGGAAACACAGCTAATTCCGATTATGGAAATGTTTGTAACTATTTATACGAGCCGAATCCGGCAATTATGAAATCCGGCGGTTTTAATGAAATTGGCATCCAATTGGGACTGGACAAGCTTCATAAACATTCGCATTTGTTTACATCCGAAAAAATAATCGATTTTCCGGGAAGGGCTTTTAAAGTGCGTGAAAACATTCCATATAACAAAAGTGAAATGAAGCTTTTTGAAAACGGAAAATTCAATATTACTACCCGGAATTTCCCTGAAAGCGTTGAAAACATCCGCAAGAAATGGAAAATAAAAGATGGCGGGGATTTGTATTGTTTTTTTACAACTGATGCAAATGACAATAAAATAGTTTTAATTTGCAGCAAAATATAAAATGATGAAATATTTTCTTTTAGTGGTTGTCCTTTTCTTCCAAATCAACATCTATGCTCAAAAACAGTGCGAATACAGCCAGAATTTTGCCGACAGCATTGGTTCATACAAAGCCACAAAAGACTATATTGTGCATGAAAGGAATTTTGCAGGAAAAGCAAGTTATATTTTTTTCTATTTGATAAATTCCGATGGATTGCCGGCATTGAATTTTCAGTTGATTGAAAAAAGTGGTGATTTTTTAAAGGCGAATTGCTTTGATAAAAACTCGAAAATTTACCTCCAGCTTACCAACGGCAAAGTAGTCACGATGCTTCATACAAACGATGAGAGCTGCGGGACAATGGTAAATATTGACGAAGAAAACAAATATTCCCGTTTTCTTACAGGTTCGTTTTTATTCATGAAAGGCACGATGGAAGACTTGAAAACTTCACCAGTTTCGCTTATACGCGTAAAATATACAACCGGGATAATTGATTATGTTTTCAAAAAAGAACTGGTTTCTGAACTTACAAAAGAAACTTATCAACCCGAGAATTACTTCATCAATTATCTGAAATGCATTGAATGATTACTTGCAGTCCCATTTGAAATCTGACAAACCATCTTTTGACGCATCGCTCAAATTATAATGCCACCATTCTGAGTCGAATGATTTAAAATTATTTTTGAGCATTATGCCTTTCAGTAACTTTCTGTTTTCAAGGACTTTCTTAGGAAGGTTTTTATAGCCGTGCGCCGCTTTTTCACCAAAAAAATCGAATGGAGTTCCCATATCCAGTTCGTTTCCGTTTTTATCTACAAGAGTAATATCGACCGCACCGCCACGATTATGGATGGAACCTTTTGCCGGATCGGCAACATAAACCGGATTACTGACGATTTCCCACATTTTTTTCTGAATTGACAACGGCCTGTAACAATCGAACAGTTTAATGCGGTATCCTTTCTTAAGGAACGATTCGTTGGCTTTAATCAGGGATTTAACGGTTTTTAGCCTTAAGTAACATTCGGCACAACCATAAACGTTCGATTTCAGGAAATTATCATTTGTTGCATATTTCATGTCAAAAACAAATGCATCGCTGTAGTCTTTAATATTTACAAAAGTGGTATCGTTTACCGTTTGCGGTTCTTGCGGCAGGTTATTGGTTTGCGTAGTTTTTATATGAGATGAAACAGCTTTTTCAGAACCCTGGCAGCAAAAAAGAACGGCAATTGAAATTAAGGCAACTAAACTTTTCATATTTAAAAATTGGTTAAACTTTAGGCTTACCGAAACTTGGGGAATTCATTTTTCATTACTTTTATAAATGTAACAAAAAGATTAGCGCTATGAAAAAACAATTTCTATTATTAATGGCTTTGATGGCATTTGGATTGACGTCAGCCCAACACAAAATGAGTGTGTCAAAAATTGCTGACAACTTGACCGATAAGAATAAAAAGGAAACCCGGAAATCTGAAAAGAAATCTTCAAAAGAAGAGTTAAAAAAAACTAATCCGCAAAAACCAAGCAAAACAGAAAAGGAAACTAAGCCAGCACGTAAATTTAAAAAATACTATATTAATGCAAGCGGGCAGAAGACATATGTAGATTAATTCTGTATAAAAAACAAAAACCACTGAAATCAGTGGTTTTACATGTGAACGCAGAAGGATTC
>CAZSDN010000093.1:0-299 GCA_964605595.1 uncultured Flavobacterium sp.
TGACGCATGTAAATTTTGTCATCCATTTTTGTACCTGTAAGGTTGATTTTTTCTGAGTTGATAACAATTACGTTATCTCCGCAGTCGACGTGTGGTGTGTAACTTGGTTTGTACTTACCTCTCAAGATCATCGCAACCTTTGAAGCAAGACGTCCTAAGTTATGACCTTCGGCATCAACAATGATCCACTCTTTTTGTACAGTGGCTTTGCTTGCTGATTGTGTCTTGTAGCTTAATGCGTCCATAATAATAATTTAATTAAACATTCCGTTCCCAATAAAGGGAGTGCAAAAGTACAA
>CAZSDN010000093.1:309-6839 GCA_964605595.1 uncultured Flavobacterium sp.
AATTATTTATTTTAAATCCAATAGTTGAAAAAGATTATTTTAAACGTTGAAAATCAGCATCCAAAACTGTAATTAAAAACTATAAACTCTCACTATCCTTTAATGATTGCTAAAGCTCAAAATCCAAATATTATTTTTACGATGAACGGCTGGGTCAACTAGCACAGACATTTACTAATCGTATTGCAAGAATTGTTGTTATTTTATCCATAATTCCTATATATTTGTAGAGAATGCCTTATATCTATCGATGATGAAAGAAAAAGCAACCTTAAAACAAATTGCTAAAGAATTGCACGTTTCCGTTTCCACGGTTTCAAAAGCACTGAATGACAGCCCTGAAATCAGTGAGCCTACCAAGATTAAAATCCAGGAATTTGCAAAGCTAAAAAACTACAAGCCAAATATTATTGGATTGAATCTTAAAAACAGGAAAACCAAAACCATTGGCGTGATTATCCCTAATATCCTGAACTCTTTCTTTGCAAAAGTTTTCAGCGGGATCGAAAAGATGGCCGAAGAAAAAGGATATAATGTCATTACATGCATCTCAAATGAATCCCTTGAAAAAGAAATTCATACGCTCGACATGCTGAGTAACGGAACCATTGACGGGTTTATACTTTCGGTTTCAGAAGAAGCGCAAAAATTAAACGAGTATAAACATTTTGTAAATATCATCAATGACGGGACGCCAATAGTAATGTTCGACCGCATTGCCGAACAGGTAGATTGCGATAAAGTTATTGTTGACGATTTCGATTCGGCGATCCACGCTACAGAACACCTTATTAAATTAGGATGTAAAAATATTGCGATGTTTTCTACAATTGATAATCTCAGCGTAGGAAAGCTTCGTGCCGATGGATATCTTAAAGCCTATGAAAATAAAGGATTGAGCGTAAATCCGGATTTAATCGTTTTAACGGATTCCGAATCAGATTTCGATGCAAAAGCCAAATCGGTATTTGATAATAATAAAGTTGACGGCGTTTTTGCACTTGACGAACACGCTTCAATGATGGCAATGAAAATCGCAATTAAAAAAGGGATTAAGATTCCCGAAGAGCTTTCCGTAATTGGTTTCGCCGATGGCGTATGGTCGCGCAGAATGACGCCAAGCCTGTCAACCATAAGCCAGCATGGGCCTGAAATTGGTGAGGCTGCCGCAAAATTGCTGATAGAAAAACTCGAAAGCAAAGAAGATTTAAGGCCTAAGACAACGGTAATCAAAACAGAATTACGCCAAAGGGATTCTACAAAAAAAATATAAAGGCACATTGCTTTCATTTTTATTAGGTTGTGTAAAACGCAACCTTTTTCATTTTGCCGCATCACTATAATTATTTGTTAAATAGTTATACTTTTACAATAGATATTTAAAAATTATGATGAAAAATCTAATTTTAATAATTTTGTTTTTATGCTTTCAAAGCATATTTTCCCAGACCATAACGGATGTTTTTGATATTGCCCGAAAGGGAACGGTCGGACAAGCTAAAGAAGCTGTTAAGGCGAATCCGAAAGCTTTCCAAACCGTAAATTCCGAGGGTTATTCCCCATTAATACTCGCTTGCTACCGGGCAAATAATGAAGTTGCAAAATACCTTATAGAAACAGGTGCCGACATTAACGGAAGCAGTTCAATGGGAACGCCTCTAATGGCTGCCGTTGTAAAAGGAAATAACGAAATCGCAAAATTCCTGATCGAACACAAAGCCAATCCGGATATTGCCGACGCCAATGGAACTACCGCGCTTATTTATGCCACAATGTTTAAAAATACCGAAATCATTAAGCTGCTTTTGGTCCACAACGCCGATAAATCAAAAACCGACAACAAAGGAAAAACAGCATTTGAATATGCGGCTTTTTCAGGAGACGAAACCATAATTAATTTACTAAAATAAACTGTTATGAAAAAAATTACAATCATGCTATTTTCGTTTTTTGCGCTGGGCGTATTGGCGCAGCAAAAATCAACAGGAACCATTATACTCGATAATCCAAATATTCCTATTACCGCAAATTTTACGCTTGATAATACAACTTCAAAAGTTACTTTAATATTTACAGGCCCGTCAGACAGATGGTTTGGAATGGGAATTGGAGTTGAAGCAGGTTATTCCATGGCTTCGGGAGATGCGTTAGTTTTTACTACTAACACTACCCCAAATTTGACGGATCGAAATTTTACCGGTATTCAAGAACCGCCTTTGGATGCTTCGCAAAATTGGACAACTGTAAGCAATGAGGTAAACGGCGATGTCCGGACGCTGACCTTAACCCGGGATCTTGTTACCGGGGACAATAAGGATTTTCAGATGCCTTATGCTACTACAAACGCCATAAGCATATCGTGTGTCAGGCCATCCGGTACAACTTTCAATGTTGGGCAACATGGCGGAACAAGCAATGTCGGATACGCTTCGGGTGTGGCGTTTACTACATTGGGCGTTGAAGATTTTTCGTTAAGCGCATCCACTGTTTATCCAAATCCATCAAACGGAAATTTTACGGTTAAAACTAAAACCGGCATAGAAAAAATTAATGTGTATTCCCAAACAGGCGCTTTTATCAAAACCATTAATATTGACGGCGATTCCCCGGATGTAGAAGTTAAACTTAACGGATTGCAAACCGGAGTTTATCTGATAGAATTGCAGAATTCTTCTGAGAAATCTTGGAAAAAAATAATAATAAACTAAAAAAAGCCGATTGAATTTTCAATCGGCTTTTTTTATTCTTTCGTAAAAATAATATCGTTTCCGCCTTGCTTTAGCGTAAAACCGTTTGGACTGCTGAAATTCATTTTGATCCCCGCCTGGTCGAATGTAAATTCAGAAGCACTTAATGCCGTTAGTGTAATGGTTCCTTGCCCGGTAGCTTGTGCGGTCAATCCGCCATCAACATGTTTTATGCTGATTTTCAAAGGAAATCCGGGTGAAGCATAGGTTCCTTCATAACTTTTCATCACCGCCTCGTCAACTACAGCCGATTTCAAAACCGGAAATGCATACGGCATACCATAATATAAGCTCATAACTCCGATAATTATCGCATTCGAGCTATAATTATCGCCGTTAATGGTTATTGCCACGCCAAGCTGTTCTTCTTTATTGTAGCCGAGCATTGATGTAAATCCTTCAATTCCGCCATTATGCCCCCAAAAGGTTTTGTCTCCGAATGGAAATGTAAAAATCCCCCGGCCATAATCCTGATCCAGTTTTGTCATTTCATCTAATGATGATTTGCTGATGATTTTTCCATCAAACAAAGCTTTTGCAAAAAGCGTCAGATCATTTGGCGTCGATTGCAATGCGCCAGCGGCAAAAACCAGCGATTGTTCCCATTCTTCACGCTTTTGCCATTTTTTCTCCGAATAGGAATAGGAAAAAGCTTCATTGTTCAACGGATTGATCGTGCCGTAATATTTAGTGTTTTTTAAACCTGTTTTTTTCAGGATTCTGGAATTGAGGTTATCTACATAGCTTTTTTTGGTAATATCTTCAATGATGTAACCCAAAAGCATATAGTTTGAATTGCTGTATTCGGCTTTTGAATCAGGTTCGAAAGCAATGTCATAACCCGAAATCCGTTTCACCATATCGTTTTTGGAATGCGCAACAACCCTGAATTCGGCAAAATCCGATGCGTCTGTAAAATTGAAAATCCCGCTTTTATGGTTCAATAAATTGCTGATCGTAATCTTTTCCCCGTTTTTTATCGAAGGATAGAATTTGGAAAGTTTTGTGTCGAGTGTCAGTTTTTTTTCTTCGATCAGCTGAAAAATCATGGCCGCCGTAAACATTTTGGTTATCGAACCAATTTTATACTTTGTTGCGGGCGTAGCTTTTGCATTTTTCTCAAGATCTGCAAAACCATATGCTTTTTCATAAACAACGTTGTCTTTGTCCCTTATCGAGACCGAACCCATGAACTTATTGTTTTCGGTAAAGAAATTCAAAAGGCTGTCAATCTTTTTATACCGGGTTTCGTTTTGCGCCAAAGCAGTCACTGATGTGGCAATGAGTAATAATAGAAAGGTTTTTTTCATATTTAGTATTTTGATTAATGCGCTTCGAGCCAGTCTTTACCCATTCCTAAATCGACTTCAAGCGGAACGCTGAGTTTAAAAGCGTTTTCCATTTCGTATTTGATCATCGGCTTGATTTTCTCCAATTCGGAATTATGGACATCGAACACAAGCTCATCATGAACCTGAAGCAGCATTTTGCTTTTCCAGTTTTCTTCGCTCAGTTTTTTGTGGATGTTGATCATTGCAATTTTAATGATATCGGCAGCGCTTCCCTGGATTGGCGCATTTACCGCATTTCGTTCGGCAGCGCCGCGAACAACCGCATTAGCCGAATTGATGTCTTTCAGGTAGCGCCTTCTTCCTAAAATCGTCTGTATATAACCTTGCTCACGCGCGATTTCAATTTGTTCGTTAATATAAGCGCGAAGCCTTGGATACGTTTTGTAATAAGCATCGATCAGATCTTTAGATTCACTCCTTGTAAGCGATGTCTGGTTGCTTAAGCCAAAAGCAGAAACACCATATATGATCCCGAAATTAACGGTTTTGGCATTGCTTCTTTGTTCGCGCGTGACTTCTTCCAAAGCAACATTAAAAACTTTCGCCGCTGTTGAAGCGTGAATGTCTTCATTGTTCCGGAACGATTCTATCATGTTTTCCTCACCGCTTAATGCTGCGATAATACGTAATTCAATTTGTGAATAATCTGCAGAAACCAAGGTGTGATTTTCATCTCTCGGAACAAAAGCTTTTCTGATTTGCCTTCCTCTTTCGGTTCTGATTGGGATATTTTGCAAATTCGGATTGTTCGAGCTCAAACGCCCTGTTGCTGCAACGGCCTGCATATAATCGGTATGAACTCTTCCGGTTGATGAACAAACCTGAGTTGGCAAAGCCGTAACGTATGTATTTTGAAGTTTTACCAATTGGCGCCAGTCTAAAATATCCTGGACAAACGGACTTGACAATGCCAGATATGAAAGGACTTCTTCGCCGGTTGCATATTGTCCGGTTTTGGTTTTCTTTTGCTTGCCTTCGCCGATTTTCAATTTATCAAACAAAATATCGCCAAGCTGCTTTGGCGAAGCAAGATTGAATTTTTCGCCGGCCATTTCGTAAATCTTTCCTTCAAGAGTTTTTATTTCAATATCAAGTTCTCCAGCTAAATTTTTCAGGAAATCAACATCAAGCCGAACGCCTTCAGTTTCCATCGCGGCCAAAACAGGAACTAATGGAATTTCGATTTCATCAAACAATTTCCTTGTTTCTGTATTATCCAAAATTGGCGCAAAATGTTCTTTCAGTTGAAATGTTACATCAGCATCTTCGGCGGCATATTCCTTAATTTCTTCAAGTGCAACATCACGCATTGATTTTTGGTTTTTACCTTTTTTACCAATTAAATCTTCGATAGATTTTGGAGAATATTGAAGATAAGTTTCCGATAAAATGTCCATATTATGACGCATATCTGGATTAATCAGGTAATGCGCAATCATTGTGTCGAATAATTTTCCTTTGATTTTTACGCCATAATTTGAAAGTACTTTTAAATCGTATTTTAAGTTCTGACCTATTTTTTCAATATTTTCCGATTCCCAGAACGGCTGGAATTTATCGACGATTTTTTGCGCTTCTTCACGGTTTTCAGGAACCGGGATGTAAAATCCTTTTCCTTTCTCCCACGAAAATGACAAGCCGACGAGTTCGGCATTCAGCGCGTCGATTCCGGTAGTTTCCGTATCAAAGCTTACTGATTCTTGTTTGAGTAAATTTTGCAGAAGGAATTTTATCGCCATATCGCCTTCAACACTTTGGTAAAAATGCTCGGTCGTTTCAAGGTTTTTATAATAACTGTTTGAAATTTGCCCTGATTCGCTATTTCCCGAATTATCCGAAAACAAGTCAAATTGCTGCTCGTTTTTTACAATGGTTTTAGTGGGAGCAAAGCCTTGGGTTTCGGCGTTCTGGAAATTTTTCTGTTCGGAAAAGAACAAGCTGTTAAACTGTTCGGCCATTCTCCGGAATTCAAGTTCGCGGAAAAGTTCTTCCACTTTATCGGCGTCGGGTTTTGAAAGCTCGTAATCTTCTTCGGTGAAAGTCACATCACAGTCACAAATAATCCGTGCAAGTTCTTTTGAAAGTAAACCAAGCGCTTTATTGGCTTCGATGTTTTCTTTCATTTTTCCTTTTAGCAAATGGGTGTTTTCAAGAAGGTTTTCCATCGAGCCGAATTCTTTCAGCAATTTTTTCGCTGTAACTTCACCAACTCCCGGCAATCCCGGAATATTATCAACGGCATCGCCCATCATCCCGAGGAAATCGATAACCTGCTCAGGCCGTTCGACTTCAAAACGCGCCTGGACTTCGGGAATTCCCCATATCTCGATGCCGTTGCCCATTCTTGCAGGTTTGTAAATAAAAATATTTTCTGAAACCAGTTGCGCGAAATCCTTATCGGGCGTAACCATAAAAACCTGGTAATTTTGCT
>CAZSDN010000093.1:6849-10939 GCA_964605595.1 uncultured Flavobacterium sp.
GCCTGTTTTGCAATTGTTCCGATCAGATCGTCGGCCTCGCAACCTGCCGATTCGATAATAGGAATATGCATCGCACGCAAAATTTCCTGAATATAAGGAATCGCAATTCGGATTGCTTCAGGAGTTTCATCACGATTTGCTTTATATGCCGAATACATTTCGGTGCGCACTTTACTTCCTTCCTTGTCGAATGCAACGGCAAGATGGTCGGGTTTTTCGCGTTTGATTACATCGAGAAGTGAATTCATGAATCCCATAATAGCTGACGTGTCCATGCCTTTGGAATTGATTCTCGGGTTTTTGATGAACGCGTAGTAGCCGCGGAAAATGAGCGCGTAGGCATCAAGAAGGAAAAGTCGTTTTTGAGCTGACATAGTATTTTTTTGTGTGGATTCCAAAAATACGAAACTTCGGATTTAAAATTTTAAAAACAGGAATGTATTATTCACAACTAAGCGGAGTTAAATTTTTGGTAATAAAAAACTTTCGGACAGTCTTAATTTGTTATTTTGTTGAAAATTTTTGAGAAATGATTCGTTGGATCTTTTTAATCCTGATTGTATTTTTTATAGAAATCTATGCTTTCCAGGCTTTCAGGACAATTACAAAACTTCGTTGGGCGGTAATAAGTTATCAGGTAATCAGTTTTTTGATACTGGTTTTTATCATTTATTCTTTTACGCAATTTGACCGCTCGGTCGGGCAAAATAAGCAGTCGCTTTTTACATTAGGATTGTTATTGGTCGTTTATGTTCCCAAACTGGTATTGACATTTGTGATGTTTGGGGAAGATATTTTCCGTCTTTTTATGGGCGCGGTTAACTATTTTGTGAACAATGACGTTGAGACAAGCAATATTCCGTCGAGGCGAAAATTTGTCAGCCAGATTGCGCTTGGATTAGCTGCAATTCCGTTCGCGTCATTGATTTATGGAATTTTTGAAGGGAAATATCATTTTAAAGTCATTAAGCAAACACTTACTTTTCCTGATTTGCCCGATGCTTTTGACGGATTTACGATTACCCAGATTTCGGATATCCATAGCGGAAGCTTTGATAATAAAGATAAAATTGAATATGCGATTGACCTGATAAACGAGCAAAATTCGGATATGATCCTTTTTACAGGAGATATTGTAAATACCCATGCTAAAGAGATGCATCCTTGGATTGAAACTTTCAGCAAAATCAAAAAGCATGAATTCGGGAAGTATTCGGTTCTTGGAAACCACGATTATGGCGAATATATTGAATGGCCTTCGCAGCAGGAAAAGCTTGAAAACTTTGAAGCAATCAAAAATCTTCATGGCCAAATCGGGTTTGATTTGCTTTTGAATGAGCATAAGTTTATCCAAAAAGGGAATGACAGAATGGCGTTGGTTGGCGTAGAAAACTGGGGGATGAAATTCAAGCAGGCCGGTGATTTGAAAATGGCGTCTGAAAACCTTTCCGCGCAGGATTTTAAGATTGTCATGTCGCATGATCCTTCGCATTGGGAATATGAAATAAAAAACAACCCGAAACATTTTCAGCTTACATTTTCAGGACATACGCACGGATTGCAATTCGGAATTGAAATCCCCGGATTTTTTAAATGGAGCCCGGTTCAATACATATATAAACAATGGGCCGGATTGTATGAAAATCTTGGGCGGTATGTTTATGTCAATCGTGGTTTTGGTTTTCATGCCTATCCGGGCAGAGTTGGGATTTGGCCGGAAATAACAGTGATCCGACTAAAAAAAGGGAAAAGTATAGCGTAAATTGTTAAAATTCCTATATTTGTAAAACTAAGACTAATTTTTTTACGACTATGTCAAAATTCGGAGAACTTATAAGCGCCCCAATTCCGGTCCTTATTGATTTTTACACTGAATGGAACGAACAGTCAGTTTCGATGCATCCTGTAATCCGGGATGTTGCGGCAGCATTGGGAGACAAAGCAAAAGTGATAAAAATTGACGTGGATAAAAACCAGGAACTTGCAGATGCTTTAAGGATAAAAGGTCTTCCTACTTTAATGATATATAAAGACGGCCAAATGATCTGGCGGCAATCTGGCGAACTCGACGCAAATACAATCATTGCCCTGGTCCAGGAGCAGATTTAACGGATTGCATCAAACTTAAATCCTTTATTTTTTAATATTTCTATCGCTTTTGGCAAAGCATATTTCAGGTTAGGAAATGCTTTTACGCTGTCATGGAAAATGATTATACTTCCTGATTGGGTTTTTCTGGTCGCGTTTTCCAGGCATTTTTCAGGGCTTACGGCAGTATTATAATCAACGGTAAGAATATCCCACATTATTATTTTTTTTCCCATTTTGAGGACTTCTTTTGTTTGTGAGCGCGATATTTTTCCGTAAGGCGGCCGAAACAAATTGGTTTCCGGGTTTTTTGAGGCGGTTATTTCAGCATCACATTTTTTGATGTTGCTGATATAATTTTCTGTTGTGGTTTTCCAACCTTTCAGATGATTAAAAGTATGATTTCCGATGGAATGCCCCTCGGAAATGACCTGCTGAAAAATATCGGGATTGTTTCGGATGTTATTTCCGATGCAGAAAAATGTCGCTTTAATGTCATGTTTTCTCAATTCTGCTAAAACCCATGGAGTAATTTCGGGAGTTGGCCCGTCGTCAAATGTCAGGTAGATTTTATTTTCATTATTCGGAATGTCCCAAATGAATTTCGAAAATATTTTCTTGATTATGAAATTTGTTTTTACCCAATAAAAATTCATACCTAATTTCTTTAAAAACGAATATAAAAAAATGCAGCGATTCAGACCGCTGCATTTCATGATTATTTTGGATTTACTTATTCGTCGTCACGGTCAAAACGCCTGAACATTTTATTGAAGCTGTTGAATGTTTCACGGTTTTGGTCATAAAAGGCTTTGTCGTTGTTTTCTTCCATGACTTTTAGTAAGCTTCTATAGCGCTCAATGTCTGTAACGATATCTACATAAAGGCTGTTTTGGTCGCTTGGGCTGAGCGTGCTGTAGTAGCGAATGTTTTCCTGGTATTTTTTGCTGAGATGTGTCAGTAATTTGCGTGCATTTTCAGCGTCATTGATTTTGTAGTAACCACCGGCAAAAGGTTCAACCATTGTGTAGTAACCGTAAAAATCAACTGGCATTTTTGTCATCGCGAGATTAATTATTGTCCGGGCTTTTTCAATTTTTCCTTCATTGATTAACTGATCCATCAATCGTGCAAGGTTCGTGCGATAGGAAATGCTGTTTTTGCGTGTTTCGGGATCGTGGTAGATTTTTGTGCTTTCGCTATTTCCCCAATCCCATTTCATCACAATATCATACATTTTGTCAGAATCAATCTGGCCCATATCAAACTGGCTTTGCCCTTTTTCGAGCGGAGTCCTTACCGGAACCAATTTATAAACCATTCCGTCAAGCTGAAGATAATCTTTCATCCACAGATAATCATCATCGCCAAAGCTTCCGCCTGTAAAATAAATCGGGCGTTTCCAGTTGTTATTGGCAATTATGTCTAGCATCATTAAACGGTTTTTGTATAAAGCGCGGCCTTTAATGTTTACATCAATATAAGGAACTATCGAGTCGTTATATTTTGGGCTTACGACTTTGTTTGCGATTACCGCGTCTTTATCTACAGGAATCCTGATTTTATTGGTTGGATAGAAATGGATTTTCTGGCCGTTATCGAGCTCAATTATTGTCCTCGGATCATCGGTGGCAATAAATGCGATGAAATCTTTAATGTTCCAGCGGCTTTGCGTTTTATCCGTATGGATGGAATAATCGAGTTTATCGCCTACGTATTGATTGTGCGTGAATGAAATTGGTAGTTGTTCTGAAGTGTATGCTTTTGCCTTCATTTGGTCAATATACCAATCAGTCATAAAAAGACTTGTGTTTACAATCCTGACATCGGTACGGATGTTCTCAATTTCCTGTGCATACCACAATGGGAAAGTATCATTATCGCCAATAGTGAATAATATTGCATTGGGTTCACATGATTCGAGATACGCTTTTGCCATTGCAACGGCAGTATATTTTCCTGAACGGTCGTGATCGTCCCAGTTTTGGAAAGCCATTAAAAC
>CAZSDN010000094.1:0-10889 GCA_964605595.1 uncultured Flavobacterium sp.
CTGCAAGATATTTTTGTAAAATTATTTAATTCATAGGCAATCCTGACTCGGAAAACAACCGAAACAACTGTGCCGGAATCAATTAATAATTTTCAAATCGCTTACAAAGCAAGCCTTTATTTTGCCGCCGCGTCTTCATTGTAAAGTAAATGTGCCAAACGTTCATCACGGTTATAAACATCACCATAAAAACTAACGTTACCATCCTGATCGGCCCTAGCCGTAAAATAAGCAATATAAACCGGGATTTTACGATTAAGGTTGTATTGTTTCTCCGTACCCGCATTCATCGCGGCATCAATTTTTGCCGGTGTCCAGTTCTTATCCGAATCAAGGATTTTTATCGCAAGTTCACGCGCTTTCTGAACACGAACGCATCCGTGGCTAAAAGCACGCGTTTCTCTGTTAAAAAGGCTTTTCGCCGGAGAATCGTGCAGATAAATATTATTCGAATTCGGAAACATGAATTTTACCAATCCCAATGAATTTTGTGGCCCGGGCTTTTGGCGAACCTGCCCATTATTCCATTCCATATTATGCTTTTGGAGATAATCAGGATCTTTATCTATTGCAGGCTTGATTTCATTTTTAATAATGCTTGGCGGAATATTCCAATACGGACTGAAAACCAAATAACTCATTTGCCCGCTAAAAACGACTGTTTTGTGAAGTTCTTTTCCAACCACGACATTTGAGACCAGAATTGGTTTTCCGTCACGGAAATAGTGCAATTGATAAGATGGGATATTTACGGCGATCAACTCTTTAGAATCGGCAATATTGGGCGAAATCCAACGGCAACGCTCCATGTTTACAACAATGGTTTTGATACGTTCTTCAACCGAAATGTTCAGATGCTTTATCAAATCGGGCGTAAGCGATTTATCAGGCTGAAGATTATGCCTGATTTCATAAGCTTCGAGCGCCGCCTGAAGTTCTTTATCAAACACATTACTTCCCGAATCGGATGAAAGTTCGCCTGAAACAGCAAGCCTTTTTCTCAATTGAATAATCGCCGAAGAACTGTCATTTGGTTTTATGGCTTTCACGCCTTCGGGTAAAGCTATGGTTCCCCAACCGCCTTTTTTCTGAATTTCACGATAATGCTGCAATCCTTTTTTAAGGTTATAATATTGGCCGATTAACTCCGATTCATCTTTTTTTATAAGGTCAGGATCTTTCATCAATTGGTCAAGATATTCAACATAGGACGTTTTTTCTCTCGGAAGAAACCATCCCGTTGACTTACTCGCATTAGGATCAACGCCTTCATAAACTTTCTTGGCATAGAAAAAATACATGGAACTTATGAGAAGTTCATTATCGATATTTGCCTTTTTGCTGTCGGATTGCGCGAACAAATCATCAATTTTCTCTTTATACGGAACCTGAACCGGAATTCCTTCTGACTGCATTTGATTAGCCTGATTGTAAATCACTTCGGCAAAATCGATTCGCCCGTCTTTATCATACCAGATATAATGATAATTATGCTTTTTATAAAGCTCATTGATTTCGGGTTTAAATTTACTGAACTCGGGATATTTTGCAAAAAACGACGCAACCTGTGTACTGTCGAAAGAAATGTTTGCTTCAGCAGATGTTGCATTTGAGTTTTTCTTGCAAGAAATTAATGTTATGGATAATAAGAATGTTATGAGCAAGGCTTGGCTGAGTTTTTTCATAAAATTTGTTTTTGATATTTAAATTTAGTGCAAAAAACAGAACATAGCTGTTAAGTTAATTATAAAGTACCGCCACATAATAACGGAATCAATTTGAATGATTACAATTCGCAACAATCAGAAACTGTCTTTTCTAAAGGAGTTTGTGGATCATAACCTTTTAATCTTTTTTTAATCCACACACAGGATAATTTTGCTTAAATTTGAGTAAACCTCAAAAATCAGCGCTATGGATAGTTTTACATTTCAGGAAGATCTTCCTACCTATTCGGTTACCGCCAGTACTTTTCCAGAAGGAATTTTAGCGGCACATCAAAAATTACAAGAGCAGCTGCCACCAAATGACCGCCGCAATTATTTTGGCATTTCGTGGCAACAGGAAGACGGGACTATTATTTATAAAGCAGCGGCTGAAAAAATGGAATCTGATGGCGACGCTATTTCACATCTGGACACCTTTGTCATTAAGAATGGCCCTTATAATAGTTTTTACATAAGTGATTACATGAGCAATCCTGAAAGCATTAGCCAGGCTTTTAAGCTTTTGCTCGAACAGCATGAAGTCGATCCAAAAGGATATTGCCTGGAATGGTATGTAAATGAAAAAGATGTGAAATGCATGGTTCCATTGGGTGAAGATTACAAAGGCTTTACGGGTTTGAATCGGGAATATAATAATTGACACATTATCGATTTTTTTGATTTCCGGTTAAATAATTCTACAACATTTTATAAAAATTCAGTAAATGATTTTTGTTTTGGATGGCATAATTTTATTAAAAATTAAACATCATGAAAAAGTTAATAACCGCCTCAGCATTTCTGGCTTTTAGTTATATAAGCATGGCGCAACAGGAAAATCCGCAGAAAAAGGATGACAAAGCCCAACAGGAATTATCCCGTGATGTAGAAAAAGAAACCGAGCGTAACGCTGAAATTGAAAACCGAAAAAAAGTTAATGAAACCGAGCAAAAAAAGGCGGAAGCAAAAGCCCGAAAAGAAGCGTTTCTGAAAAAGCATGAAGCAAATGTTAGTTCGTCTAAAGTAACAGAAATAACAGCAAAAAAAACCACCAAAACCGAAACTAAACCACAATAATCCTTTTTGTCCTTACCAAATAATCTAAAACGCTTGAGAAGCCTCCAAAAACATGGAGGTTTTTTTATGGCTAACAACATTTATCATCATTAGAAATGGACTCTTCAATCGTTTCGGTTTTTTTCTCGAGCAGTTTGATTTCTGTTTTTTCTTTTTTTATATCCTGGCGCAGATAAGCCATCAAACTCATGTAAACGTTGGCTAGCCATACCAAAGCAAAACCGGCAATAATATAACCCCGCCAATCGTCGAGCAACAAGCGGAAATCAGTCAGCAATAAAAAAGCTATTGTTACATAATGGCTAAAACAATATTCACACGTGAAAAGGTAAAAGAATTTACGCACAAAAATTGTCTTGCCTTTTTGATAACGGTTTACGCAGTATTCGCGAGGCTCACGAAAAACTTCTTCATGCGTAAAAGTCCATGATATGCAGGCTATCGGCAAGGCAAGCAATAAAAGCCAAAGGATTTGAAGCGTAATGGTCATTGCAAAAAGTTTTTGGTATCAACAAGATAAGAAAAATCCAGCTGTTTACAACAATATTATGATTCTGTAAACAGATAATCCTTCCTTTCACAAAATTGTCATTCTGGTATCAGAAAATCGCAGCATGTAAAAAAAGTATTTCAATATCATATAAAAGAAAGAAGGCTTTGATATCCCAATAAATTTATTAAATTTATATACTAAATGACTTTTCATGAGATACAAAAAAATCCTGCTTATAGACGATGATGAAGACGACTGCGAAATATTCGTGGCCGCCATCACTGAAGTTTCCAAAATTAGCGATTATACAACACTCAACAATGCAGCTATTGCACTTCAGCAATTGGAAAACAAGCAGTTACAACCCGATCTTATTTTTCTTGATCTCAATATGCCGGTCATGAATGGCACGCAGTTTTTAACGGAAATGAAAAAACGGGAATCCCTGAAAGATATTCCAATCATTATTTTTTCAACTTCCTCGCATCCTGATATAATCAAGCAGAGCATGGCTTTAGGCGCACATGATTTTATTACCAAACCAAGCGATTTTAAGCAAATAGTCAATATGTTTGAATCTATAATAATTTAAGTGTGAAAAAGCCAATCACCGAAAGTAATATCAATTTTCTTCGAGGTGGCGGGGAAATGGGTGCTCTTACGCGGAAATACGATTGGGCATCTTCTCAGTTGGGTCCGCCTGACCAATGGCAGCAAAGCCTTAGGACTACGGTTTCCATATTACTTTCTTCTAAATTCCCGATGTTGCTTTGGTGGGGTGATGACCTGATACAGTTCTACAATGACGCCTATCGTCCAAGCCTGGGAAATGAGGGAAAACATCCCTCGGCTTTAGGACAAAAAGGTATCGATTGCTGGCCTGAGATATGGCCAACGATTTATCCGCTGATCAATCAGGTGCGAACCACGGGTGAAGCAACCTGGAGCGAAGACCAGCTTATCCCCATTTACCGGAATGGCAAACTTGAAGATGTTTACTGGACATTCAGCTACAGCCCGGTGATGGGCGAAAATGGGAATATAGATGGTATTTTAGTAGTTTGCAACGAAACTACTGAAAAAGTATTGTCGGCTAACCGCATGCGAAATTCAGAACAGCATTTCCAGAATCTCATTCGCGAAGCTACCGTTGGAATCATAGTGCTTGAAGGAGAAAATTACACTATTGCAATTGTAAATGAAACGTACGCAAAACTTATCGGTCGCAATACTACTGAACTTTTAGGCAAGTCATTATTTGATATTATTCCTGAAGCCACTGATCCTTTCCGTGAAATCCACGACCGGGTGCGCAATACCGGTGAATCAGTTTATTTATATGGCGAGCCTTATTCTGTTAAGAATAAAAACGGCGAATCCCTGGAAGGCTTTCTTAACCTGATTTTTCAACCATATAAAGAAGCCGACGGCACGATAACAGGAACCATGACTCTTTGCCAGGATGTTACTGAGCAAATCCAGATGCGCCTCAGGACTGAAGAAAGTGAACAACGTTTTCGGTCACTGGTTGAAAGCGCCCCGTTTCCAATTGGTGTTTATCTTGGTAAAGACCTGATAATTACTCTGGCGAATGAAGCCATCCTAAATATTTGGGGCAGAGACCGAAGCATCATCGGAAAAAAATACAAAGAAGCATTACCCGAACTCAGTGGCCAGAATATATTTGAAGAGTTGGAAAAAGTCTATGCTACTGGCGAAGCCCACCATGTGACCAACCGTTATGTCGAGCTGATGATTGATGGGAAAATGCACCCATATTACATGAATTACAGTTTTAAGCCATTGCAAAATAGCGACGGTAAAGTATATGGAATATTGAGCACGGCAGCAAATGTTACCGATCTTAATATTGCAAAACGCAAAGCCGAAGAAAGTGAAGCAAAATTTCGATCATTAATTGAAGAAGCTCCGGTTGCAACCTGCCTTTTTGTAGGCAAAGACATGACCGTTGAAGTGGCAAATGAGATGATGCTGAATTATTGGGGCAAAAACAGTTCAGTCATCGGAAAACCTTTGATTGAAGGTGTTCCCGAACTCCTCGGGCAACCTTTCATTAATATTCTTAATGAGGTTTACACTACCGGCAAAACCTATGAAGCAAAAAATGCTTTGGCCCAGCTTGAAATAAACGGCTCATTACAGGATTTTTATTTCGATTTTACTTACAAGCCGCTTTTTAATTCCGAAGGAAAAGTATATGCTATTATGGACATGGCACTCGATGTTACTGAAAAAGTAATGGCAGAGCGGCTTATTATAGAAAACCAACGGTTATTACTGGCGTCTTTTGAACAATCTCCAGTCGGCATTGCGCTGTTAAGCGCTGACAATCTGACTTTTCTTACAGCAAATCCTTTTTACGGTAATCTCGTCGGGCGTAAACCAGAGGACATTATTGGCAAGCCGCTCATTGAAGCATTGCCTGAAATCAAAGGCCAAGGATTTGATTTATTGTTATACGAAGTCATCTCAACCGGAATTCCTTATACCGCAAAAGAAGTGAAGGTCAAAATACAATATGGCGAAAATCTTGAAACCATTTATGTAGATCTTGCTTATCAACCAAAATTTGAGCAGGACGGAACCATATCTGCAATACTCGTTGTGGCAATTGATGTTACGCAGCAACTGATCTCGCGCAGGAAGATAGAGGAAAGTGAAGCTTCATTACAAGGTGCCGTAGAAATGGCCGAGCTTGCAATGTGGAGCCTTAATATCAAGAATAAAACTTTCTCATATTCACCCCGTTTTATGGAATGGCTTGGCCTTACTGAAGATTCTAAAACCATTGACGAAGCCTACGATTCATTGCCCGAAGAATACCGTAGTGCTGTTGCCGATGCAATCGCTGATTCCATTACTATTGGAAGCCCCGGATTTTATAAAAACGAGCATCCTGTCATCAATCGGATTACCGGGCAAAAAAGGATTATACAAGCCCATGCTTATGTTTTCTATGATTCATTCGGGAATCCGGAAACATTAAGCGGAACCGCACAAGACATAACCAAAGAGCGTGAGTTGCAGCAACAGCTTGAGTTTTTAGTAGCACGGCGTACGGAACAATTGCAACAGGCCAATCGCGGTCTGGAAGAAGCCAACAACAACCTGCAAAGATCCAATGCTGAACTTGCGCAGTTTGCCTATATCGCTTCGCATGATTTACAGGAACCGGCCCGCAAAATCAGTACATTTATAAAAATGCTGGAAAATAATCTTGGTAAAATTGATGAACGCTCAAAAAACTATATCAACAGGATTAATAATTCATCCGAGCGGATGATTACGCTAATTCGTGACATCCTGATGTATTCGCAGCTCTCAAAAGAAAACCGATTGTTTGTACCGGTCAACTTAACCGAGATAATTCAGGAAATCTTGTCTGACTTTGAGTTAATAATAGAACAGAAACAAGTAAAAATCCAGCTCGAAAACTTACCCGTTCTTGAAGCAATTCCGCTCCAGATGGTACAGCTTTTCAGCAACCTCATTTCAAATTCGCTTAAATACAGTAAAGAGAATGTCATTCCGGAAATCAGCCTCAGCGCAACAATTCTTTTAAAAGAAGAATATGCCGAATATGGGATTCCCGATTCAGATATTTCCTTTTTTAAGATTGTTTTCACCGACAACGGAATAGGCTTTAATCAGGAATATGCTGAACAGATTTTCAATATTTTCCAAAGGCTGCACGGCAAGATGGATTATGCCGGAACCGGTATCGGGCTTTCTATCTGTAAAAAAATAGCTGAAAACCACAATGGGTATATTTTTGCAGAAGGCGAAGAAGGCGTAGGAGCTAAATTCACAGTCATACTTCCATCAAAACAAAATCAACGGCTGTAACAATATCAGAGTCCAAATTCATACTTTGCATAAATAAAGAAAACGCCCATACAAGGGCGTTTTCTGGAGTGCAAAACCTATTGAATATCTTAATCATTGGGATAAAAAAGAATTACATTTTTAGCCGGACAATCTAAAAAATCTCAGGAAATGCTATTCTTAATTCGCAGATTTTTAATTCCTAAAAAATTTAAGAATTTTAATACATTGGTTTCCTTAAAAATTAAATCCTTCAGCATCTGATTATGTGTTATTGATTAATTACAGTGACAAAAGTATGTCGGGCTCATAACCTTTCATAATAAAAAAGGTAAATGAGGGCAATTCAGCGGTAGTTTTTTTTTAGCTTGCTTTTCGTCGGATAGAAATGGTTTTTTGACCGGAAAGAGAATTTCAATTTCATTTATTTAATACGTTTTTCTATAGGAAATAATGTTACATTTGGTTTATCAACCTTAAAACCAACACTATGAACACATTTTTAGTTATGCTCGCGGCTGCGGCTTCAACTCTGGCCGTAGGATTTATCTGGTACAATCCAAAAGTTTTCGGTAAAGCATGGATGCGTGAAGCCAAACTAACCGAAGACGATCTTAAAGGAGCCAATATGCTGGTAACTTTTGGAGGAACTTTTGTTTACGGCATATTGATTTCGTTTGTATTGCAATGGCTCGTGATTCATCAAACAGGCGCTGAAGCAGCCACATTTGACATTCCGGCCGATCCCTCAATCTTTGAACAATATAAAAGCGTTTACGGGATGACTTATCGGACATTTAAACATGGCATGCTCCATGGATTCATTGCCGGACTGTTCCTGGCATTGCCACTCGTTGGCATCAACTCTTTGTTTGAAAGAAGAAGTTTTAAATATGTTATGATCGTTGGCGGTTATTGGGTAGCGGCTCTTACTATCATGGGAGGAATACTTTGTGCCTGGATACCGGCTCAATAAAATAATATTTTTCGGTTTTTAAAGAAATCTGTTGCCATTCATTACGTCCTGCCAAATCTGATTTTAGCAGGACTTTATGTTTTTAATCCGGATTATTGGCTAATTTTGGCGCATTATTAAAAAATTAGCTTGATAAACTCCTTTTCTTTCAAAATTTATAAGAACGCCAAGGTGCTTCCCGAGGGCTGGGACGAACTTGCAGCGGATAATATTTTCCTGTCTGTAGCTTATCTACAAATCCTGGACATTTCGGCTCCAGATAATATGGACTGCAATTATATCGGCCTTTTTGAAAATGAAAATTTAGTAGGGATTGGACTTTCACAATTCCTTGATCTGAATAAACTTGAATCCTTTGGCGAGCGTGACAAATGCATCAAGGCATCGATCCGGAATTTTGTCTTCAAAAATTTCAGTTCGCATGTACTTTTCATCGGGAATAATATGCTGACCGGACAAAATGCATTCGCTTTTTCAGATAAAACAAATACTGTTGAAGCGCTTAAAACTTTAAAAAAAGCTGTTCAGGAACTAAAAAAAACATTTCGGAAAAACGGCAAAAAAATCCATCTTGTTTCTTATAAAGATTTTTATGGAGAACAGATTCCTGATTTCAAGCAAGCCGGCTTTGCCGATTTTTATCAATTCTCGACACAGCCGAATATGGTTTTCCCAATAAATGAAAACTGGCATTCCGAACAGGATTATATCGATTCACTTTTAAAAAAATACCGTGACCAATACAAGCGCGCGAGGAAAAAAGCGGGCGGAATCGAAAAACGGAAAATGCATCTCGACGACATAATCGCGCATGAAGAAACGATAAACGGACTGTATTTCCATGTCGCCAAAAATGCGCCGTTCAATACATTTTTTTTAGCAAAAAACCATTTCAGGAAATTTAAGGAAATCCTGAAAGACAAGTTCCTTTTTTATGGCTATTTTTTGGATGGAAAATTAATCGGTTTCAATACGCTGATCAAAAACGGGGACGCGATGGACACCTACTTTTTGGGATATGACGAAACGATCCAACGAGACAAAATGCTTTACCTGAATATGCTTTATGACATGATCGCATATTCAATAAACAAAGGCTTCAAGGAAGTCATTTTTGCACGTACGGCTTTGGAGATCAAAAGTTCTGTCGGCGCAATCCCGATACAAATGCACGGATTTATCGAACATAGCAATTCGCTTATCGATAAAAACATGGAGCGACTTTTTGGTTATCTCGAACCTGAAGTAAAATGGCAGGAGCGAAATCCTTTTAAGGAAACAAGTTAAGGCACTGCGATTTTCATTTGGCCCGGAAGGATATAAATATAAAGTTTTTCTTCCAGTCCGATAAATTCACCGTCAATCTGGAAACTTACCGGAAAATTGGTTTTTATCGTTGCTTTTTCGGTTGTGATAATTTCTACATCGCCGGAATCCAGAGGCATATTCCCGCTGATAATCTTTCCGAATACTACTAAATCTAAGTTTTTAAGAATGACGATTTCAAACTTTCCGTCGTTCATCAAACCGTTCGGATTTATGGTAACTCCGGTTCCGTATTTTTGTGAATTCGCAATTACGATCATTCTTGCCATCGTTTCAATTGTATTCCCGTTGGTTTCAATCGTTGCCGTAAACGGTTCTTCCTGTTCACTCAAAGTTGTAATGGCCTGTAATGCATAACCGATCATCCCACGCGTATTGCTGTTTTCATAGTTTTTGACGAGTTGTGCATTTAGCCCCAGATCGCTCAAATGAAGGCTTTTTTTATCATTGATGCATACCATATCGGTATCTATGAACTTATCGCCAAAAGCAATTTCCAGATTTTCTTCAATTGAAGCCGGAAGGTCTAAATCGACAGACAGGCCGTTTGCCGAACCGGCCGGAAGGATTCCTAAAATCGCATCGTGGTCTTCCAAAGCTTCAGCCACCATTTTAATTGTTCCATCGCCGCCTGCAATGATAATCCTTTCGGGATTATGCTCGATGCATAAATCATGAATCGCGGAAATATCTCCTTTTCCGGTCGTTTCATAAACGATAAACTCATAATTTTTTGTTTCGGAAAATTCCTTTGCCGTTGCAATCATTTCGGCTTTGTCCATATCCCCTGAAATGGGATTGACGATCATTATGACTTTCTTTTTCACGATTTCGCTTCTTTTTTCCCTTAAAATTACGTAATTTACAATGAATTCAAAACAGAAAAATGAAGCCAATCTTAAAATTATACCGCGGCTATGCAAATGAGCAGGAACTGATTGTGATGGGCCACGTTTTTAAGCCAACAACAAAGCAGGATTATGATTTCCAGAAGAAAAAATTCCAGAATGCCAAATCGGTGATCCGGATGTTTCGGATCAAAACCCATGCAAATGCCGATGTTTACCTGGATTTGAACGGAGAAAGAATCCATACAAAAGCACTTGACGATGGTTATTTTAAATTTTGCATTCCACTAAAGAAAGATGTTGGTTATGGATGGATCGATTACCATGTCAGTATTTTTCATGAAAATGAAGAAATTACGACCAAAGGAAGTTTTGTGCGCCCGTATGAAGGAAACCTCGGATTCATATCTGATATCGATGACACTTTTTTGATTTCGCATACACGTAACCTGTTTAAGAAACTTTATATTTTACTGTTCAGGAATGTGAATGACCGCAAGATTTTTGACAATGTAGTTGCGCATTACCAAGCTTTAAGCTCTTCTGGCAGAAATAAAAAAGATGAACAAAATGCTTTTTTTTACGTTTCAAGCAGCGAATGGAATCTGTATCGTTTT
>CAZSDN010000095.1:0-349 GCA_964605595.1 uncultured Flavobacterium sp.
TGTAGTGGTGGAATTATAGGAATGGGTGAAACCGTTGAAGACCGCGCCGGAATGCTGGTAGCGCTTTCAACGTTAAACCCGCAGCCCGAGTCGGTTCCGATTAATGCACTTGTTGCCGTTGAAGGAACTCCGTTAGAAGAAGAAAAGCCCGTTGAAATCTGGGAAATGATACGAATGGTCGCTACCACAAGAATTGTGATGCCTGAAACCCAGGTGCGGCTTTCGGCAGGAAGAACTAACATGAGCCGTGAAGGCCAGGCGATGTGCTTTTTTGCAGGCGCAAATTCGATATTTGCAGGCGATAAATTATTGACAACGCCAAATCCCGAGTTTAATCAGGATATGGAAA
>CAZSDN010000095.1:359-10798 GCA_964605595.1 uncultured Flavobacterium sp.
CTCCCGGCTCAACGAAAAAGACATGAAAATGTTTGAAATGCTCGGGCTCAAACCGCAAAAACCGTTTGTAAAAGTTGCTCAGCCCGAAACGGTAGAGGCGCAGGATTCTCAATTTTCCGCTTTAGGCGAAAAACCAAAATGGTCGCGTCCGGGGCACAAAATCGAAAGAAACCTCGAAGCTTCGCAAAAAGGCAAATAAGTTTCGGAAATACTAAAAAAATTATATTTCAAAATGCTTTTACAATGAATGGTAAAAGCATTTTTTATGGGTACATTTTCGTTAATTTACATTCCGACAAAAGCGAACAATTAATAAACGACAACAATTGCCGGCGCGCTTTTTATGTATCGATTTTTGCTGCCAATTAAATTTTTTTGCGATCTTTATAAAGTTAAATTTAAAATCTGGAATTATGAGAATTTTTATGCCAATCATATTAACGGTAATTTTTGTGATATACATCCTTTACTTATTGCTTGTGAAAAAAGAATTCAAAAGTAAATTCAAAACCGTTATTCTTCCGGGTGTATTTTTTATTGTAGTTTGGGGATTGTGTTATTTCGCATTTTTGAGATAAATACTTTTTAAAATGCTCCGTTTCCGGACAACTTTGAAGTGTTTTAGTACATTAAGGTTACATTAATTCGTATGAAATCCATTAGCGATAACCATCCTTTTGTCGCTTTGCAGTAACGGAAAATCCATTATTATCAAATGCAAAAAACCTTTACGGTAGCTGAAGCCACGCAAAAGCTCGAGTACTATTGTTCCTATCAGGAACGTTGCCACGATGAGGTGTATGGAAAACTGCGTGATATGGGTATGATTCCGCAGGCAATTGACATAATTACCGTGCATCTTATAGAAAATGGATTTCTTAATGAAGAGCGTTATGCCTGTAGCTTTGCCCGTGGAAAACACCGAATGAAATCCTGGGGGAAAATACGGATTGTAAATGAGTTGAAATACAGGCACATTTCAAAATACAATATTGATAAAGCATTGCAGGAAATTTCGCCGGAAGAATATTTAGAAACGTTTCATAAAACTTCTGAAAGCCAATGGATTAATATCCGTGAAAGCAATTATTTAAAAAAGCAAAAAAAATTCTGCGATTTTTTGCTCCGTAAAGGTTTTGAAAGTGATTTGGTATATTCAAAAATGCAAGAATTGAAAACGGTAAATTTCAAATAGTCGTTTGAGTTATAACTGGTTAACATCTGATTTCTATAAAATATAACCTCTTTTTTCTTACAAAAGCCCGAAAACGTTTTCGTTAAAGTTGCAGTTAATCGTTTATATAATCCGCTTCGTCGAAAATTTTAAAATTAGTGAGGCTCTTCCTAATGCCTTATTGTGTTTGTGCGTAGTTTTGTTACGGTTAATACAATTTAGCCAAAAATCGTCTACTCCAAATTTATGAAAAAACTACTATTAATACTTTTATTGTTTCCAATTTTAGGATACAGCCAGGTCGTCGACCTTGTACGATACAATAGTACCACTCCAACACTTGTGGGAAGCAACATTACCGCAGGAAACATGTCTGTTACAGGCGGAATTCTTGAGATGCAAAATTATGCAGGATTTAGAATGATCAATAACAGCGGTGTAAGCGGCTTTAACAGTAACTCGTATTTCACGTTTAGCATAACTGCTTCTGCCGGACATAACGTTACGCTTTCTCAATTTCAATTTACTCACATTCCGATTAATTATAACCCATATGCAAAAACTGTAAGGCTCAGTTATTCGACAAATGCTTCATTTGCCAGTGGCGTTCAGAGTTTACCAGATGCTACTCTGGTTGTGAATTCGAATTCACATCTCGTAACACTTAGCTTTCCTCCAAATACGATTTTGCCATCCGGGCAAACTATGTATTTGAGAATGTATCTCTTGAATGGTTCTGATCCATGGTGGCAGGAACTACGTGTAAGGACTTATGATAATCCTTCGCCAATAACAGGTGCTCATGGACCAACGATTCGAGGAACTGTAAATTCAAATACGTTGACCGCTATTGACGATAACGTTTCAATTGCTCCAAATACTCCAACAGCAATTGATGTCCTTGCAAATGATATCCCTGGCCCGGCTCCAATTAACAGTGTTGTGATTGCTAGCCCGCCGACAAACTCTGCCGGTACTGCAACTGTTAACCTGGATAAGACCATCCAGTTTGTCCCCACGACGAATTTTTACGGAACATCTTCATTTACATATACTATCGGAAACGGGATTTCAACTTCTACAGCTACTGTAAATGTGACAATTGTTCCTCCGGTTCCGTCGGGAGCACTTTGTGGAACATATTATATTGGTTCGGTAACACAGAATACATATTCGCAATTTTCAACTATCACGGCTGCGGTCAATCACATGAATGCTAACGGGATAAGTTGCGATGTGACGTTTTTGTTAGGTGATACAAACTATACAAATGCTACAGAGACATTTCCCATTACTATTAATTCATATACTGGAAATACACTTTACACGACTACATTCAAGCCCTTTACAGGACTTAATGTAACGATCACGAATACAATAATTACGCATGCCACAAATACCGCAGTTTTTAAATTGAATGGCGCAGATAGGATTATCATTGACGGAAGCAACAATGGGTCAACTTCCAGAAACCTTACACTTTATAATAATCATCCGAACAACCCTAAAAAATCTGTAGTTTGGATAGCCAGCGTTTCAAATACAAACGGAGCTACAAACAATACAATAAAAAACCTTACTGTAAAACAGTTTTACAAAAATGATGATCCTTCTATAGGGATATTTTCAGGAGGAGGAAACAATTTAGGCGATGAAGCGACTGGTCCGAATACTTCCAATACAATTCGTAATGTTCTTTTTGATACAGTAGGTTATCCGGTATTAGTCAAAGGATCATCATCATTTCCAACTACCGATATAAGAATTCAGAATAACGTGATTGGCGGTACGACTGATGCCAATAAGCCTTTCAACGGAATTTATATTGAAAATGCGGCCGGTTATGAAATTTCAGGCAATACGATAATTGGATTGTTAAAGAATACTACTGACTACAACCCGGTACATTCGGGGATACTCATCGAGGGAACAAGCTCTGGTTCAATTTTTAACAACGTTATCCGGGATGTTTTTAATAGGATTAACAACAGTTATTGTGCAGGAATTTATATAAATAGTGGAAATACCCTTGTTTATAACAATATGATAAGTAACATTCGTGAGAATGACACGAATAACAATGATTATAGTTTTAATGTCAAAGGGCATGGTATATATATGAATAGTGGCGCCAATAACGCTTTCTATTTTAATACGATACATATGAATGCTACCGTTACAGGAGGAAGGTCATCGTGTATTTACATTGCAGCAGGAAGTGCGGTTAATTTAAGAAACAATATTTTATATAATTCTCAAACAAACGGAACGCAGTATACATTATTCAGTGCATTGTCAATTGCTGAACATACGACTAATTACAATAATTTCGCATCTCCTAATTCGTCAAATATACGTGTGGGTACTACCGCATATACTTTGGCATCATGGAAGACAGCTTCTTCAAAAGATGGAAATTCATTAGCGGTTACGCCTGTTTTCATGTCATCTACCAACTTGCACGTCAATGGGGCAAATGCCGCAAACCTTGGCTTCTTAGATAGTGGAACACCAATTGACGGGATAAGCACTGATATTGATTCTGAAGCAAGAAATGTAACCCATCCTGATATGGGTGCAGATGAATGGGGCCCAAAATGTAATGGCACAAGCACAACATGGAATGGGGCAACATGGAGTACTGGCGCACCTACAGCAGTTAAAACAGCAATCATTGCAGCGAATTTATCAACTTCTGCAAATCTGACAGCTTGTCAATTAATTGTAAATACAGGATTTACTTTAACGATTAACTCAGGACACACCGTTACAGTACAAAATGAAATTACGACAACCACGACAGGATTAATTTCTGTTAAAAACGGAGGAAACCTTGTTCAGGTTGATGACATATCTGGCGCTGCAAGTTCAGGAACCAATGTAACGATTGAAAGAATCACACCGGTTGTAAAACAATATGACTTTGTTTATTGGTCAACACCTATAAAATCAGCAATCCTGAATACGGTTACCGATGCTTCAGGCCAATATGGCAACTTCAATCCTATGTTGGGTACAGAAGGCGACTGGGTTTCTTTAGCGGGAACAGCCCCAATGCAGCCGGGAACAGGTTATATCATTCGTGTCCCGGGTAGTTTAGACTGGGGAAATAATCCAAGGCAAACGGCCGTCTTTACAGGAAGCCCTAATTCAGGCAAAGTTTATACAACTATTTATAAAAACGGTGCGGCCGGAATTTATAATCTGGTAGGAAATCCTTATCCTAGTTCACTTGATGCAAGAGCATTTATTGTTGCAAATGCCGCAAACATTACTGGTAACCTTTATTTCTGGACACACAATACCGCGATAAGCGGAGGAAACTATAGTGCGAATGATTATGCAGTTTATAATTTAACAGGCAGCGTTGCAACGACTTCAGGAAGCACGGCAAATGGCGCCCCTACAGGAAGTATCGCTTCGGCTCAGGCTTTCTTTATTGAAGCTAAGAACAACAATGTTCAGTTAGAGTTCAATAACTCAATGAGAAAAGGTGGTGCTAATACGCAATTCTTCAGGTCTCCAAATATTGTTAATAGCGAAAACCGCGACAAAAACAGGTTTTGGGTTCATATCGCCAACACGCAAGGAGCTTATTCAGAAACCCTTTTAGGTTATATTGAAGGAGCAACAAACGGTTTGGATGATCTATATGATGGAAAAAAACTCGATGGTGGAAATTACGTTTCTTTATACTCAATATTGGACGAAGAAATTCTGGTTATCCAGGGAAGAGGCTTGCCGTTCAACGATTCTGATGTGATTTCTTTGGGCTACAATTGTACGATTTCAGGAACTTTTTCGATAGGAATGAATGAGTTTGACGGATTGTTCGCCGATCAGGATGTCTTCCTTTTTGACAAATCCAATGAACAATACACAAACCTTAAAAACGGCTCTTATAGCTTTACTTCGGCTACAGGGACTTTCAACGACCGATTTGAATTGCGTTTTGTACAAGGTACTTTAGGGACAAATAATCCTATCGCAAATACAAATAAAATCGATGTAATCAGAAATGCAAACCATCTTGAAATTACTTCAAGTAACGAACAATTGGATTCCGTTATGGTTTTCGATATGCTTGGAAGAAATATCTATTCAAAAGATAAAATCAACCAAACAACTTTTTCTACAAGAGAACTTGGAGTTCATGGCCAGGTAGTTATCGTAAAAGTTAAAACTACAAACAATGCCGTGATCACCAAGAAAATCATAATGAATTAATTGAGTAAATTTAGTTTATAATAAAAAGGCCTGTATTTTATTGCAGGCTTTTTTTATGGTTTTTCAAGTAGGATACTGACCGCGTTTCCGCCAAAACCAACAGCGTTTACAAGTACTTTCCGAATGGCTTTTTTTATGTTTTCCGGTTTCGAAAAAGGAACACCGATAAATATATCGTGCTGCATCATCAAAACCGCCATTTCAATATTCAGCATTCCCGATGCGCCAAATGTGTGCCCGATTTTCCATTTATTGGTTGTAAGCAAAGGAAGCTGGTTTCCAAAAACTTTTTGAATTGCTTTGTATTCGGTTAAATCGCCTTTGATTGTTCCCGGCGCGTGCATTACAATTGCATCAACTTCTTCGGGCAATGTTTCTCCCAAAGCCATTTTCATCGATTTCTGGAAACATTCCGCTTCCGCAGAAATCGAGATGTTGTGCTCCAGGATTTCAGTCGCATAACCGAAACCTGAAATATAAGCCAGCGCGTTTTCCTTTTCTCCAATTTCCAAACAACAAACCGAAGCGCCTTCGCCCAAAATCATGCTGTTTTGCTTTTTTTCGAGATCGAGCGCGCGGCAAGGAAATTCGGCAATTTCTTTTGCATAAATCTTTAGCGATTGCATTTGCGAAACAGTAAACGGAGTCAACGGCGCTTCACTTCCGCCAACCAAAAACTTATCGGCCATTCCTGAACGCAGCCACGCGATTCCGTTTAAAACCGCATGAAGCGCAGTCGAGCAAGTGATTGAATGTGAAATTTCCGGGCCGTTATTCTGTAAATCATTTGCAATCCAGGATGAAATATTTCCCAGCGTTGTTGTTGGTGAAGCCAAGGTTGCGCTTTTTCCGGTTTCGAGATATTCGCTGAAATGCTTTTCGAATAAACCCGTCGCGCCGCGCGATGAACCAATATTTATCCCGAAACTGTCGCCGGTTTTCCAGCCCGATTTTTTAAAAGCTTCGCGAGAAGCCAGTATCGCAAACAAAACCGAATCGTCGAGCGATTTGTATTTCGGGTCGGATTTTTTTAAATCCTCAACTTTCTGTTTTATATTTTCGGGAAGGAACGAGCCAAGCGCTTTTTGACCGCCGAATTCTTTTTCAGAAAACAAATGCTTTCCGCTGAGGTAATTTTGCCAAATAATATTTTCGCTGTTTCCCAGCGGAGAAACGGATGAAATGGCTGTTATGGATATGGTTTTTTCCAATGGAAATTATATTTATTTGGAGCAATCTGCCCTAGCCCTGATAGAGGCAAGTATCCTTTTTGTTTGGCAATTCTCAAATTTGGAATGTAATCCGAGTGAAACAAAAAGATACAGCCGATAGCAGGAAACAGCTACAAAATTACACTATTTCCAAAGCTTCTTCAACAACAGAATAGATTTTTTGAAGTTGCGTGTCGCTGATTATGTATGGCGGCAAAATGTAAACGATGTTGCCGACCGGGCGCAAGATGATTCCTTTTTCAATAAAAAAATTGTACAGTTTTGTGCGCATCGTTCCGTAATAGCTTTCGTGGTTTTCGATCTTGATTTCGAGTGCGAATATGGTTCCGAGAACGCGCGTCGTGGTTATTTTCGGATGGTTTTTGATGCGTTGTTGAAATTCGGTGTGGCGTTTGTTGACGCGTGAAATATCGTTTTGGATTTCGTTGGTTTGCAACAATTCAAGGCTTGCCAAAGCAGCCGCGCAACCTGTAGGATTTGCGGTAAATGTATGTCCGTGGAACAATGCTTTGTTGATGTCGTCGCTGTAAAAACCATCGAAAAGTTCCTGTGTAAAAGCCGTAATCGCCATTGGAATCGTTCCGCCGGTAAGTGCTTTCGAAAGGCAAATCATATCGGGCTGTTCCGAAATATAATCGCAGGCGAAATTTTTTCCGGTTTTCCCAAATCCGGTCATGACTTCGTCGGCAATTGTGAGTACATTGTTTTCTTTACAGATGGAAATCAGTTTGTCTAAACTTTCTGGTTCATACATCACCATTCCAGCCGCGCCCTGAACCAGCGGTTCAAAAATAAATCCGGCGCAATTGTGATTTTTAATAACATTTTTTAATGCTGAAAAACTTTCTTCTTCCGAGCCTTTTACCGGAACCGGAATCCGCACAACATCAATGAACATTCCCTGGAATGCCTGCGTATAAAATGAAATTCCACTCGCTGCCATTGCTGCAAACGTGTCGCCGTGGAACGCATTTTCAAATGCGATTATCGTTGTTTTTCTCTCTCCTTTATTATAGAAATATTGGAGTGCAACTTTTATGGCAACTTCTACAGAAGTCGATCCATTGTCGGAAAAGAAGATTTTCTTTTGGTTTTTTGGCAAAATCTGAAGCAGCTTTTCAGATAAAACTACCGCCGGTTCGTGTGTAAACCCGCCAAAAAGCACGTGTTCTAAAGTCGTTAATTGTTTATAAACCGCATCGGCAATGAATTTATTTGAATGCCCAAACGGATTTACCCACCAGGAAGCGATCGCGTCAATGTATTCTTTGTTGTTTTCGTCCCAAAGCAGCGCGCCTTCACCTTTTGAAATTGTAATTGGCGGTGTTGCTGTTTTGTGTTGCGTATACGGATGCCAGATATTTTTCTGGTCTCTTTCTGATAAGGTCATTTTTAGTCGAATGTCAAATGTCGAATGTCAAACGAGTGCACGAGTGCATTCCACTGCGGTTAGTTTATAATTTTAATACGTTTTCCCGGAATTGATCTGCATATTCTGCAATTACATTTTGATCAAAATAGGGTTCGTTTTCAATTCTTCCCAGAAAATTTATTTTGGTTTTTTTGAGTATTATTTCTTCGGATGATGCGTTTTTATCGCCATTGAATATAATTCCGCCAATTTGAAATTTTCGGTTTTGCAGCGCTTCAATGGTCAAAAGCGTATGGTTGATGCTTCCGAGATAATGACGTGAAATGACGATTACTTTATAATCAGGCTGAATCAAATCGGCAATCGTATGTTCATTATTTAGCGGAACATAAATTCCGCCCGCACCTTCAATTACAAGATGGTTTTTTGTTTTTGGCTCTTTTATTTTTTTGATGTCGATTGTGATATTGTCCAACTCTGCTGCCAAATGCGGGCTCGCTGGAGTTTGCAAAGCATAACTGTTGGGATGAATCACCGTTTTATCATTCGACAAATAGGATTTGATTTTGTGGCTGTCGGAATTTTCTAAATCACCGGCTTGAATTGGTTTCCAGTAATCGGCTTCGAGCGCTTCGGTTATTATGGCCGAGGCAACTGTTTTGCCAACGTCAGTAGAAATTCCTGTTATGAATAGTTTCATGATTGTGTGAATTCAAATTTGCAGTTACTGCAACGGTATTTGTACTTGGTGTAAAAAGGTAAAGTGGTCAATAAAAGTGAAAAGACAAATGAAAGAAATGATTTTGTGTCCTTAATCGTAGAAAATAAATCGACATTTTCACTGTTACATTTCGGGCAATTTATAGGATTTCCGGTTTCGGAAACCGAATGTAAATGAACATCTGAAAGTACTTGATTTGCAGTTTCAAAATCCTCGCTTCGGACGAAAAGTTTAACTCCGCCAACCGCCTGGCTCAATAAAGGGTCAGAATCGATAGTGAAATTATCATGCATAAAAACTTCAATTCCGACCGATTCAAGTTTTCCTTTAAAAATTTGCGCTTCAGACGAATATTGAAAAACCGCTACTTGCTTAAATGTCGTTTCACTCATAAATAAATTGGGATAACAAAGTTAATAATTGCGAAATTTCAGCTTCCGAATTGGAACTGTGCAAACAAATTCGTAAACGTTCTTGTCCTTCTGGAACCGTTGGCGAAAGAATCGCTTTTACATCAAAACCGTTTTTGCGTAATTTTTCAGCGATTTTTTTTACATTTTCATTTCCCGGAATAATTGCGCTTTGTATCGCTGATTGGCTTCGGACGAAAAGCGGCTTCAAACTCAATTGGTTTTTGTATTGGTTGAAAATGCGAATGTTTTCTCGTAGCTTTTCAATTTCCGAGGTTTTTTCCAAATATTGATAAGCAATTAAAATCGTTGCAACCGAATGTGGTGAAAGCCCCGTTGTGTAAATAAAGCTTCGGGCAAAATTAACCAGATAATCTTTCAATTCTTTTGATCCAACAATTGCCGCGCCATGGCAGCCTAACCCTTTGCCGAAAGTCACAATACGCGCGAAAAATTTGTCCTGAAGATTATATTGCTGTACCAAACCTTCTCCGTTTTTGTCGAAAACGCCTAATGCGTGCGCTTCGTCGATTACGGGATAACAATTGTATTTGTTGGAAATCCGGATCAGTTCTTCCAGATGGGGCGAATCGCCGTCCATCGAAAAAACGCTTTCGGTCACAATATATATAATCGTGTCTGGGTTTTTGGAAATCAGCCTTTCGAGGTCTTCATAATCGTTATGTGCAAATTTATAAGACCTGGCATTTGATAATAAAATTCCGTCACGGATGGAAGCATGGCACAGTTCGTCATATAAAATCAAGTCGCCTTTTTGCGGAACCGAACTGAAAAAACCAACGTTTGCATCATAACCTGAATTGAAAATCAAAGCAGTTTCTGACTTATGGAATTCGGCTATGAAGTTTTCCGTTTGCTCGTAAAGCGAATGATTTCCGGAAATTAACCGTGAGCCTGTTGCGCCATTTTGCTTGAAATTATGTACTTTAAGAAAGTCATGCGTTTCATTAAAAATGGTAACAGATTTTGAAAAACCCAAATAATCGTTTGAAGTAAAATCTACAAGATTATTATTTTGCAAAGGCAATTGCCGAAAAGCATTTTGCTGTTTTCGGGAATCGAGTTTTGAAGAAAGATTTTTTGGGAATTCCATTGTCGCAAAGATACCGATTTGTGCTTCGACTGTGTTCGGGATGATAAAAATCTTTCCTTTTTGTTTTTTCTTTAAAACAAAGCGATGCCTCAAAATAATGTATAAAATGAATTTCTATGGAGAATTAAAAATGCGGTTTTTCCGTAAAATGCTATAGCGGAAAAATTGTATTTTACCTTCAGGGAAGGG
>CAZSDN010000096.1:0-10796 GCA_964605595.1 uncultured Flavobacterium sp.
ATTTTGTTTCTTCTTCGGCAATATGCATCTGAAGCAGACAATCGATAATCCTGTTGTTTTTTAACGCTTGCTTATTAATTTCTTCAAGCAGTTTCAAACTGTCAACACCATGAATTAAACTCACATAGGGCGTCATGAATTTTACTTTATTCGTCTGGACATGGCCAATCATATGCCATTCAATATCCTTTGGAAGCTGTTCCCATTTTTCGGTCATTTCCTGGATTTTGTTTTCCCCAAAAATTCGTTGTCCGGCATCGTAAGCTTCTTTTAAATCAGTAACAGGTTTGGTTTTTGAAACTGCAACAAGCACTACATTTTCAGGAAGCGATTTTTTTATTTCGGTAAGATTTTTGGCAATTGACATAATAATCAGATTTCATAAACCACAAGCCCGCTGCGGAATTTTGGTTCAATGTAAGTGCTTTTCGGCGGCATGATCAGATTGTTGTCCGCCAATGCGGTAATTTCTGAAATCTCAGCGGGAAAAAGCATAAATGCCAGTTCAAAATCACCTTCATCAATAACTTCTTTAATTGTTGTGATGGATTGGTTTCCGGGGATATAGTCAATGCGTTCGTCGTTACGTAAATCAGAAATCCCTAAAACCGGCAACAAAACCTTTTCATATAAAATCTGTGCGTCAAGGCTTTCCAAAACAGATTTGAAATTGTTTTCGTCTTTGAGCGCCAGGCTGTAAAATTCGTTATCGAGATACATTCCAAACTGGAATTTCTTAGTGGGTTTCCACAATTCCTGTTCTTTATTTTTTATCCAGAATGTTTTGCCGAGTTCATTCAGAAAATCCTCTTTTGAATGGCCGTTTAAATCTTTGATAATGCGGTTGTATTCATAAATTTTGACATTGCTTTCGGCAATAAGAAAACTCATGAAATAGTTCAGGTGGTCGTTTCCCGTCGATTTGTCTTCTTCATAAAGCAATTCTGCCGAAGCCGAGCGATGATGGCCGTCGGCAATATATAAATCGCCAATAATTTCAAATTGTTTCTGCAACCATTCGATGTTTTTTACATCGTCAATTCTCCAAAGTGTATGCTTTTCCTTTTTTGTAGTGGAAAAATCATACAGTGAAAGCGCTTTCTTTTGCTCGGAAATCCAGTTGTCAATTTCAGGATTATCGGGATAAGTAATCAAAACCGGCTCTGTATTGAAACCCGTTTGATGCAGGTAATCTTTAAATAATTCAACACGGTACTGAAGCGTATCTTCGTGCTTTTTGATTACATTTTCCTGGTAATCCTCAATTGAAGTTCCGGCGATAATTCCGGTAAATATTCTATTTTTAGATTGGATTTCATACAAGTAAAAAACCGGTTTTTCTTCCTGGATCAAAACTTCTTCCGACTTAAAGTCCCGGTATTTCTGAGCTACAAGCTTGAAACGTTTTTCCAGTCCGATTTTTTGCTGGTTCACATAAGCCGGATTCAGGATATGCAAAAATGAAAATGGATTAAAATCCAGTTGTGAAGCCAGTTCTGCCGCAGAATATTCGTCATAAGATCGCGACGTGACCAAACTGACTTTGTCACGCGAAGGCCGAACTGCTTTGAATGGAATTATTTTCGCCATTATTTATGCAAACTGTTTTGCAACTTTTTCCGCTTTTTTGCTTTCCGAATAATCATAAAAACCTTCACCCGATTTTACACCGAGTTTTCCGGCGCGAACCATATTTACCAAAAGCGGGCAAGGAGCATATTTCGGGTTTTTGAATCCGTCGTACATAACGTTCAGAATTGCAAGACAAACGTCAAGCCCAATGAAATCCGCCAATTGCAAAGGTCCCATTGGATGTGCCATTCCGAGTTTCATAACCGTATCGATTTCATAAACGCCGGCAACGCCGTTATATAAAGTTTCAATCGATTCGTTTATCATTGGCATAAGAATTCGATTGGCAACGAATCCAGGATAATCATTTACTTCAACAGGAACTTTGCCCAATTTTACTGATAAATCCATGATCAATTTGGTTACTTCGTCGGAAGTATTGTAACCACGGATAATTTCTACCAGTTTCATAATTGGCACCGGATTCATGAAATGCATCCCGATTACACGCTCCGGATGCGAAACCACTGCGCCGATTTGTGTAATGGAAATTGAGGAAGTATTAGTTGCTAAAATGGTATTGTGCGAACACGCATCGTTCAATTGCTTGAAGATGTTTAGCTTTAATTCTACGTTTTCGGTTGCTGCTTCAACAACAAGGTCAACTCCGACAACGCCATCTTTAATATCGGTATAAGTGATGATATTTCCGATGGTTTTTATTTTATCGTCTTCAGAAATAGTTCCTTTTGAGACCATTCGGTCTAAATTTCCGGCAATTGTTGCCATTCCTTTATCGAGCGATTTTTCTGAAACATCAATTAATTTTACGGTAAATCCGCTTTGCGCGAAAGTATGTGCGATTCCGTTGCCCATTGTTCCGGCTCCGATTACAGCTATGTTTTTCATTTTTCTATTGAAAGATTTAAATTTAAAGATTGAAAGATTACTTTTTAAAGCAATCGATGATTTGGTAAGCGACGCGTAATGCTTCGGTTCCTTGTTCCAAAGTTACAATTGGCGTGGTATTGTTGTTGATCGCATCGCCAAAAGTCTCAAGCTCGTCAAGGATCGCATTATTTTGCTCGACATCAGGATTGGCGAAATAGATTTGTTTCTTAACGCCTTCGGCATTTTGAAGGATCATATCGAAATCGCCTGGATTTTCTGGCGCATCTTTCATTTTTACGACTTCACATTTCTTTTCAAGGAAGTCAACAGAAATGTAGGCATCTTTTTGGAAAAAGCGTGATTTACGCATGTTTTTCAAAGAAATCCGGCTTGAAGTAAGATTTGCCACACAACCGTTTTCAAATTCGATCCTTGCGTTTGCGATATCCGGCGTATCTGAAATTACCGAAACGCCACTCGCGTTTATATTTTTGACTTTGGAATTTACGACGCTCAAAATCGCATCGATATCATGGATCATCAAATCCAAAACTACCGGAACATCAGTACCGCGCGGATTGAATTCGGCCAAACGGTGCGTTTCAATGAACATCGGATTTTCGATCATATCTTTTGTTGCGATAAATGCCGGATTGAAACGCTCTACATGGCCGACTTGCCCTTTAACATTATATTCTTTAGCAAGCGCGATGATTTCTTCAGCTTCTTCAACGGTATTCGAAATCGGTTTTTCTATAAAAACGTGTTTGCCGGATTTGATGGCAACTTTAGCACATTTGTAATGTGAAAGTGTTGGCGTTACAATATCGATTACATCGACGGCATGAATTAAAGTTGCTATAGTGTGGAATTGCTTGTAACCGAATTCGGCTGCTATTTTCGCACCGTTTTCATGATTTTCGTCATAAAAACCGACGAGTTCGTATTTTTCAGATTGTTGCAGTAAACGTAAATGTATTTTTCCAAGGTGGCCGGCACCTAAAACGCCTATTTTTAACATAAAATGTATTTTAAACAAAAATAGTAATAAATTGATAATGGAGAATTGACAATCGATAATTGTTTTCAAAAGTAGTTTAATAATTATCAATTGCTAATCGTCAATTATTAATTACATTTACAGCCTTACTTTATCCATACAATTTTACTATTTTGAAAGATACAGCTAAACATCAGGGACTTCGAAACCAATTAGCAAAAACCTTGGAAGACAAAGGAATTACAGATAAAAATGTATTGGAAGCAATTAAGAAAATTCCGAGGCATTTGTTCCTGAATTCGAGCTTTGAAGATTATGCTTACCAAGATAAGGCGTTTCCGATCGGCGCCGGGCAAACTATTTCGCAGCCTTATACGGTTGCGTTCCAAAGCCAGTTGCTTGAAATAAAAAAGGATGATAAAGTTTTGGAAATCGGCACGGGATCTGGTTATCAAACCGCAGTTTTGTATATGATGGGCGCAAAAGTGTATAGTGTTGAAAGGCAAAATGAACTGTTCAAGCAAACATCGGTTTTATTGCCGAAATTGGGAATCCGCCCAAAGCATCTTTCATTTGGAGACGGTTATAAAGGTTTGCCAAATTACGAACCTTTTGACAGTATTATTGTTACTGCCGGCGCGCCAATTATTCCCAAACCATTAATGGCGCAGCTAAAAATAGGAGGAAGGCTTGTTATTCCGCTTGGCGAAGAACATCAAATCATGACTTTACTGATCCGAAAGAATGAGACACAGTTTGAAAAACACGAATTCGGGGAATTTCGTTTTGTCCCTTTGTTGGAAAATAAAAATTAGCGTATGAAAAAACTTTTACTTCTGTTATTTCCTTTTATTGCATTTTCGCAAGGTTACACAAGCTATTTTACTGGAAATGCAACAAATATTACAACCAGCCCAACTCCCGGAATTTGCCTTATGGGCGGCGCTTCCGAGCATGACGATGCAATGATCTGGTTGTTGGAAAAGGCCAATGGTGGCGATGTCGTTGTTTTGCGTTCATCAGGAAGTAACGGCTATAATAATTATTTGTATTCACAATTGGGCGTAAATGTCAATTCTGTCGAAACATTGGTTATAACTTCAGTGGCAGGCGCTACAAATCCGTATGTTTTGGATAAAGTCGCAAATGCCGAAATGATATGGTTTGCCGGCGGCGACCAGTGGAATTATGTTTCCTATTTCAAAAACAATGCGCTTGGAGAGCTGATCAACAACCACATCAATATTAAGCGTGCGCCAATTGGCGGAACCAGTGCCGGAATGGCAATTTTAGGTAGCCACTATTTTTCGGCTCAGGTAAGTTCGGTAACATCAGCGACAGCGTTAAACAATCCATATGCGGCAGGAGTTACGATTGGCTCGAACGATTTTGTTCACATTCCGGTTTTAGAAAATACAATAACCGATACGCATTTCGACAATCCTAACCGCAAAGGCCGATTGGCTACTTTTCTTGCAAGGATTTCTACGGATGAAGGAATCAGGTCGTTCGGAATTGCCGCCAATGAATATGTAGCGGTCTGCATCGATGAAAATGGAAGGGCGGCCGTTTATGGCGATTATCCGAATTATGACGAATTTGCTTATTTTCTTCAGGCAAATTGCCAGGAAGAATTTTTGCCCGAAACATGCCACGCGGGAAACCCGTTAACATGGAACCGTTCAGGCGAAGCGATCAAGGTTTATAAAGTTCCGGGAACAATGAACGGAACGAATCATTTCGAATTATCAGATTGGAAAACCGGCTCTGGCGGAAGCTGGGAAAACTGGAGCGTTATCAATGGAAGCTTAACTTCGGTTTCGGGAACAGCTCCGGATTGTACTTTAAGCCTGAATGATTTCCATCAAAACAAAATTTCGGTTTATCCGATACCATTTAAAAACAGAATATCTTTTGATGGTTTTGAAAATGCATTGGTAAAAATTGTAGATGCTGCCGGAAGAACTGTTTTTGAAAAACAGTTGTCAAAAAATGACTCGGTCGAAGCTTCAGGTTTTGCTTCCGGAATTTATATTGTAACCATTGAATCGGAAGGCAAAAAATCTTCCCGGAAAATAATTAAGAATTAAACGCTTTTTTAATCCTGTCCAGATCACGTTTCGTGTCATTTTCCTTTAAAGACTCACGTTTGTCATAAGTTTTTTTACCGCGGCATAAACCGATATCGAGTTTTGCCATTCCTTTTTCGTTGGTGAAAAGCTTTAGTGGAACAATGGTCAATCCTTTTTGCTGAACACTTCGGGCGAGGCTTTTGAGTTCGCGTTTGTTTAGTAAAAGTTTGCGCTCGCTTCGGGCTTTATGGTTAAATTGGTTCCCGAAAGCATATTCTTCAATATAAGTATTTATCGCGAAAAGCTCGTTATTGCTAAATTCGCAAAAGCTCTCGGTAATATTCGCCTTTCCCAAACGGATTGATTTGATCTCGGTTCCGGCAAGTACTATTCCGGCAGTATAAGTTTCGAGGATTTCATAATCGAACCGTGCACGTTTATTAAGGATATTGATTGTTTTTAACATAGGACTGCAAATGTACAGACAAATTCGGGATAATGGAAATGCAATTTATGGCGTTGACATTTCATGTGTGGTTTTGCCGTCAATAACTACGATTTTATACAGATTTCCGTAGACAGAATCATCAATGTCAATGTAAAAATCTTCATTCAGGAAAGCATTTATATTTTTCGGAATCGTATTGGAATGTCCTACGAATAACAATGTTTTACCGGGATTATCACCGATTATCTTTTTTAAATCAAGCGTTTCGGGTTTGTAATACAGAATCTCTTTTTCCTGAGAATTCGCTATTGACGTACAGGTTTGCTGCGTCCTTTTATATAAACTTGTATAAAAAATATCGATAGGAATGTTTTCAAAATATTTTGCCCATTTTGCGGCGCGTTGTAATCCCGCTTCAGATAAATCGGGTTTTTGAATGCATCGGCTTTTTCACAATGGCGTATAAAATAAACGGTCGTAGTTGGTTTTTGGGCTGAAATTTGGCTCATAATAAGGCAGAATATGGATAGATAAATAAATTTCATCAGATTCGATTTATATAAAGTTAGCCTTAAATTTTCAAATTTCCTATCTTTGGTTATGGAAAAACCCCATTCAAAAGATCCGCTACACGGAATTACACTGCAAACAATTCTTGAAAAACTTGTTGATTTTTATGGATTTGATACGTTGGGAGAATTAATCAGCATAAAATGTTTCAATGAAAATCCGAGTATAAAATCAAGCCTCGCTTTTTTACGTAAAACCGATTGGGCACGTAAAAAAGTAGAGGCTTTGTATATTAAAACGTTGCCGAGATTTTAATTTTCGGCAACGTTGGGGTTGTAGTAAAATCATTCATGGATTTATTTTTTAAAATTCCGTTTTAATAAGGAATAAATAACGGTGTCGATAAATTTTCCATCGAAGAATTCATTTTCTAAAATATGCGCTTCTTTTACAAAACCATTTTTTTGCAATACGCGCTCCGAAGCCATATTTCCCGGATCTAAAATTGCTTCGATCGAATGCATTCCCATTTTTTCGAAGCCATAATTCACGACTTCTTTAATGGCTTCGGTAACGAACCCTTTTCCACTGAATTCCGGCAAAATCATGTAGCCGATTTCACAACGGAAGTTTTCGGGATTTATGCGGTAATGGCCAATAATTCCGATAAATCCTGAAGTTTCTTTTAGCGTAATTGCCCAGTTTATTCCTTCATTATTGTCGATTTTTGAATTGATCATCGCAATATGTTCAAGCGCTTCTTCATTCGTTGTCACGAGCGGGCGCGGAATGAATTTCATCGTTTCGGGATTTGAACGAAGCCTGAATATTGCGTCGGTATCGCCGTTAGAAAGCCGCCGCAGCAAAAGCCTTTCGGTTTCCAGTACTGGAAATGGCATGAAGTTTATCTCGTTGCCCATACTGTGTTTATTGTAAAATCAGCCGTGAATTTTTCGTTTGTTTTGAGTGTCTGAATCGCTTCTTTTTCATTGATTTCTCCACTTGCATCAATTGTGTCGGAATAACCAAACCAAGGTTCAATGCAGATGAATTTCGCGCCGATTTTTGTCCATATTCCCAAATGCGGAAATCCTTTAAAATCGATTTCAAGAAATGGTTTTCCTTTTTCGAGGATTTTCAGGGAATGCGATTTTATATTTTTGAAAATCAGCGCGTCTTTTTCGAACAAAGGATAATTCAGTTTGAATGTTTTATTCTCTGTCGGAAGATGTTCGGTTTTATTGGAAAGCAAATCGTTTTCGAGTAAGAAATAATCGAGGTTTTCATCGTTCTTCATTTCAATCGAATAATCTTCAAAATTTTCGGGCAAAGCAAAAGCCGGATGCGCGCCCAATGAAAAAAACATGGTTTGATTTGTTTTATTCAAAACTTCATAACCAATTTTTAAAGCATTTTCATCTAAACTGTAAATAATCCGGAATTCAAATTCAAACGGAAATTTTTGAAGCGTTTCATTAGTGCTTACCAATGAAAAAATAGCTGAATGCCCTGAATTTTCAATCAGTTCAAAATCCACGTCGCGCGCAAACCCGTGGCGTGGCAATAAATAATTTTTACCGTTATGTGAAAATCTGTTGCTTTTTAATGTCCCGACAATCGGAAACAAAACCGGTGAATGTTTTCCCCAAAAGTCGGGATTTCCGTTCCAGATGTATTCTTTCCCGTGATTACTTTTGAAGGAAATTAATTCGGCACCTTTAGTATTTATTGTTGCGTTTAATCGAGAATTTGTAATGGTTGTCGTCAAGAGAAAGTCGTTTGTTTTCCAACAAATCTAAGCAAAAGGTTTGATTTTATGTGCTGATATTTAACGAACTCTTATCATTTTTAAAAGATAACTTTTGGAGAAATTTCAATGTTTTTGCTTTTATTTGCTTTTGAAAATATTTTATATGAAACCGAACTTTCGTACAGCCATTTTCCAAATGGCTTTATTTCTTGGGATAGCTGCAGGATTTGCACAGGAAAAACCAACTTCGCAATACAATTATCAAGAAGCATTTGCTCCGAATTTCTATACAAAAAACGGTAATGAATACCGGTCAGCAAGTGGCCAGCCAGGCCCAAAATACTGGCAAAACCGTGCCGATTATCAGTTAACGGCTTCTTTAAATGAAGCGACGAATGAAATCACAGCTTCAGAAATCCTGACTTATACAAATAACAGCCCTGATAAACTTTCATTTTTATGGCTGCATGTTGACCAGAATCTCTTCAAATCGGATTCCCGCGGAAACGCTGTCGTTCCGTTAACAGGAAGCAGGAATGGAGCTAAAGGACAGGTTTTTGACGGCGGGCATAAAATCAAATCGGTAAAACTGATTTCTTCATCAAACGGGAAAAATACAGAAGAAGAGTTAAAATTTGAAATCACCGATACGCGTATGCAGGTTTTTCTTCCAAAAGAAATGAATCCGGCAGGCGCAACTGTAAAACTGAAAATCGATTTTTCATTTATTTCTCCTGATTTTGGTTCGGACAGAATGGGTGTGATGCCTATGAAAAATGGAAAGATTTTCGAAATTGCGCAATGGTATCCAAGAATGTGCGTGTATGATGATGTCAGAGGTTGGAACACGCATCCCTATCAAGGCGCTGGTGAATTTTATCTCGAATATGGCGACTTTGACATCAATATTACAGTTCCGTCAACTCATATTGTGGTATGTTCGGGCGAGCTTATAAATGCCTCTGAAGTTTACACTGCCGAACAACAAAAACGTTGGGCTGCTGCTGAACAAAGTGATAAAACCGTTATGATCCGTTCAGAAGATGAAGTTAAAAATCCATCATCGAGGCCATCAGGAAAACCAACACTGACTTGGCGTTTTAAGATCAAAAATGCGCGCGATGTTTCTTGGGCTTCATCGGCCGCTTTCATAATTGATGCGGCACGGATCAACTTGCCAAGCGGAAAAAAAGCGATGGCAATTTCTGCCTATCCGGCTGAATCTTCAGGAGACAAAGCCTGGGGCCGATCAACAGAATATACAAAAGCTTCAGTAGAACATTACTCAAAAAAATGGTTTGAATATCCTTATCCTGCAGCGACAAATGTAGCGGGAATCGTGGGCGGCATGGAATATCCCGGAATTGTTTTCTGTGAATGGAGTTCAAAAGGCGAAAGCCTTTGGGGCGTTACCGACCACGAATTCGGACATGCGTGGTTTCCAATGATTGTTGGTTCAAACGAAAGATTGTTCGCGTGGATGGACGAAGGTTTTTGCGAATTCATAAATTCACTTAGTACTGAAGAATTCAATAAAGGTGAATATAAATCCCCAAAAGCAGATATGCACAGGCGAGCGGTAGAATTTTCTTTTCCCGAACTTGAGCCGATTATGACATCGCCTGATAGTTTCAAGGAAGATCATATGGGAATTTTAGCTTATCATAAACCAATGGCCGGATTGGTACTGCTTCGCGAGCAGGTTCTCGGTGTTGAGCGTTTTGACCGCGCTTTTCGGACATATATTGAAAGATGGGCCTACAAGCATCCGACACCGGATGATTTTTTCAGGACAATGGAAAATGTTGCTGGTGAAGATCTTAATTGGTTCTGGCGTGGCTGGTTCATCAATAAATGGAAAGTCGATCAGGCCGTCAAAAGCCTAAAATACAAGAAGAATGATCCGAAACAAGGTGCAATCGTAACCATTCAAAACCTTGAAAAAATGCCAATGCCTGTTAATTTGGCAATTAAACTAAAGAGTGGCGACGTAACGCGTATAAAGCTTCCGGTTGAAATCTGGCAAAAAAATGCCGAATGGTCATTCCTGATTCCGACTACAGAAGAAATAGATGTAATCACGATCGATCCTGACCGAGTGCTTCCTGATGTAGATCCTTCAAATAACGTATGGCGTTCTAAAACTGCAAAGATTGATGAAGATATCTTATTGGATAAATATCTTGGCTCGTTTTCAAACCCGAGAATTCCGATTAAAATAACTTTTACAGAAGAAAATTCCAGCTTGCGGATCGAAATGACCGACCAGCCGAAATTTACCCTGAAAGCCGACGGGAAAAATAAATTCATCCTGCCTCATCAGGAATTTGAAATTTTGTTTGACGAAACGGGTAATTCATTTTTATTGAAAGTCGAAGGGCAAAGTATTCCTTACACAAGGAACAAATAAAAGATACTCCGCTTTTGGCGGAGTATTTTTTAAAAAAAAGATTAAAATAGCCCAAAGTGGCTAATAAAGAAGAGTTTACAAGAACCGAAAGTGCTATCGGTAACGATTTAGTAATGGTGCTTACTGCACTCGCTTTCATTTGA
>CAZSDN010000097.1:0-10706 GCA_964605595.1 uncultured Flavobacterium sp.
CAGTGAAACTGTATCATTCAAATGTGCCAAGGTTTGCTTTGCGGGATCAAAAACATAATTCCCGATTTTGAGATTATCCTGCGGTTTCACCTGTTGGATTCTTCCTAAAAGCGCATTGATCCTGATAATAAGTTCTTCCATGCTGAAAGGTTTCCGGATGTAATCGTTTCCGCCAAAATTAAATCCGTCAACAACATCCTGCGTTTGCGATTTCGCCGTCAGGAAAATTATGGGTGTTGTTTTGTCGATTTTCCTGATGTCTTTCGCGAGTGAAAAACCGTCTTTTTTTGGCATCATCACATCCAATATCAAAATTTGGGGAGTTTGCTTTGTATAAGCATCAAAAGCTTCCAGTCCGTCTTTGCAGAGTTTTACTTCAAAGTTCCGCGTTTCAAGGCTTTCTTTGATGATTAATGCCAAAGCGGGTTCGTCTTCGGCGAGCAGTACTCTTATTTTATTTTGCATGGAAAAGTGTGATTTTAAAAATATTAGCGTTGCTTTCGGAAACCAGCTGAAGCGTCCCGCCATGTTTTTCGATTATCTTTTTCGAATAATAAAGACCGATCCCGAAACCTTTTACGTCATGGCGGTTTCCTTTCGGAACGCGGTAAAATTTTTCAAAAATTTTGTCACGATGGGTTTTTTCGAGTCCGGATCCATTATCCTTAATAGTGATTTCAATTCTATTACCATTGGATTTTAGTTTGGCCGTAATTGTATCGCCGCCATATTTTATTGCATTGTCGAGTAAATTTGAAATCACGTTTTCGAAATGGAAAACATCGGCAAGAATCTCCGGATTTTGAATGTCATTTTCAATGAAAAAATATTTTTCAGGACAAAAGAACTTGTGTTTTTCTATCTGATTTTCAATGATCTCAGCGGGGTTTATTTTCTCTTTCTGTAAAACTAATTTATCGGTTTCGAGCGATGCGGTTTCAAGGAGTTTTTCAACCATCAGCTCAAGTTTCTTTAACTGATTGCTTGAAATGTCGAGATAACGGTTCGTTTTTTCGGTATCATTTTCAGAGTTAAAACTTTTAATTCCTTCAATTGCGGTTGAAACCGTCGTAATCGGTGTTTTGAATTCATGCGTAATATTACTGATAAGATCGTTCTTGATCTCGTCGATTTTTTTCTGTCGATTGATTGTTCTCAAAAGATACAAAAGGCAAAAAATGATCGAAAGCGACAGCAAAAGCGATAACACGATTTCATTCATGCTTCGTTTTAAAATCAAAAGTGTCGGATCAGAAAATAAAATTTTCAATTTTTGATTATTGGTCAGGTAAGTCGATTTTGAAAAGGTCGATAACGGAAAATCGATTTTTGCGGCCTTCCCGAACTGGGCAAAAACCGTATCCTCTTTTATATGTTCGAATGCATAATCAATACTGATGTTTTTCCGGGTGAGTTCCTTATCGAGTGCTTTTTTCAGTTTTTTAAATTGGATTGAATCCTGAAAAAGGGAAACAACAATGCGGTTTGTAAGGTTTTTTATTTTAAGTATGCTGTCGGCCGATTTTTTTCCGGTTAGAACTTTAATCGAAGATATTTTATTTGCTTTGGTTTTTGGGTTAACCCCGATTTTAGGCTGGGTTTTAAAAAAAGTTATCTTACTGTCATCAGCATTTATTTGTTTTTTTATAGAATCCATTTGTTTCGAAAGGCCAGCTTTTGATGTATCGCCTGAAGTTTGCGTAAAGGTCATCGAAAGCGAATATTTCATCGAATCTTTAGGCTTCGGAACTAAAACATTTGCTTTCGGAATCGTATTCATTTTTTTGAAAACCGTATCCAACCTGATCTGATCCAGAAAATCTTCATTTGAAGTGCTGTCAGCATTAATGAATGCCATTGTAAAATCTTTGGAATCTTCTACATAATAATATTCAATGCTATTGTCAAAAGCGATCTGGACATCATTAACCAGTTGCTTTTTGTTTTCCCTGTAGTTTTTCACGTTCCAGTAAAACTGTAAACCAATCGTCGCAAGGATTGTTGTCGTTATAAAAGTAATTATGTACTTATAGTTCTTCGATTTCATGTTCCAAAAGTAAAAAGTAAAACCGTGCAAAACCATCCGTTAACAATCGTTAACTTAAGTTAACTGAAAGTTGCGGCTGAACCACTTTAATTTGCATCATAATCAAAAACAAATAATATGATAAAGCTACTAATCAAAATTGCGGTAATTGTAATAATGGTTTCATTTCAATTGGTAAATGCACAGGAGTTTCACGGCCAGGCAGTATATCAGTCCAAAACAAAGACTATGAACATGACCATGAAAATCAACGGTATCGATGCCAATGATAAGCAGATGAAAGATTTTCAGGAGAAAATGGATAAAATGAACGAGAAGGTTTTTATCCTTACATTCAATAAAAACGAATCTGTTTATGAAGAAGAGCAGAAACTTCAGGCGCCGGCGCCCGGTTCAGGGACAATGATGATATCAATAGTTCGGATGAAGCAAAAACCTATAAGAATAGCAAGGAAAAAATAATTTTAACTGAAAAAGAATTTTTCGGAAAAGAATTTCTTTTAACCGATGCATTGCCGGACTGGAAATGGGAATTGTTATCAGAAACCAAAAAAATAGGTGATTATACCTGCTATAAAGCGCAGTCGGTTAAGCGCGTGACAGAAGAAGAAATAGCCGAATTCAAAGAAAACCAAAAGAAGCAAAATGACGGTAAAACAGTTTTCTTTTCTATGAGTGAACCTAAGGATAAAACCACGACAGTTTGGTACACGCCTGATATACCGGTTAGCCAGGGGCCGGCTGATTTCTGGGGTTTGCCGGGACTGATTCTGGAAGCAAATTTTGACAACACAACGCTTCTTTGCTCAAAAGTTATCCTGAATCCGAAAAATAAGACCGAAATAAAGAAACTCAAAAAAGGAAAAAAAGTCACAAAAGCAGAATACGATAAAATCATCAACGAGCAGCTGGAACAAATGAGTGACGGAAAAGGAAACATTAAAATAGAAATTAACAGGTAAACTCTGCCGAATTAAGTAACTTTCCAGCTTTAAAACCATTATGAAGAAAATTATATTTATCGCCGCTTTCCTGATTTTGTCCGTAGCCGTTAAGGCCCAGAATGTAAGATTAGACGGAATGGTCACCGACATAAAAGGCATTGGCCTCGAAATGGCAAATGTCATGGCTGTCAATAAAGAAACCAAAGCAATGGATTCGTACAGTATCACAAACGATAAAGGGAAATTCCAGCTGAACCTGAAAGCAAATACGGCTTATCTGATAAAAATCAGCTACATTGGTTTTAAGGCAATGGAAACGGATTTGAATACAACTACTGAAAACAGCAATAAGATTTTTGCGCTCGAAGAAGGCGAGGCTCTGAATGAAGTGGAAATCGTCAGGGAAATGCCCGTTTCCATCAAAGGCGATACAATCGTTTATAATTCGGATTCGTTTACGACCGGAACCGAGAGAAAGCTTGAAGACATTCTGAAAAAACTTCCCGGAGTTGAAGTAAATGCTGATGGAGAAGTAGAAGTGGAAGGTAAAAAAGTTTCCAAATTAATGGTTGAAGGAAAAGATTTTTTTGATGGCGATACAAAACTCGGAGTAAAAAATATTCCTGCCGATGCGATCGATAAGATCCAGGTATTGCGTAATTATAATGAAATCGGGGCATTAAAAAATGTAGAGAACAACGAAGATAATGTGGCGATGAACATAAAGCTCAAATCTGGAAAAAAGAATTTCTGGTTTGGCGATATGACTGCCGGAGCCGGCCCTGACGAGCGTTACATTGTAAACCCGAAATTGTTTTATTACAATCCGAGTTACAGCATAAACCTGATCACAAATTTTAATAATATAGGCGAATTGCCTTTGACAATACAGGATTATTTCAAGTTTACTGGCGGTTTCCGCGGCATGATGCGCAAAGGCGGAAGCAGTTTCAATGTTTCATCGAACGATCTGGGGATTTCATTATTGCGGAATAACCGCGCCAAAGAAATTGAAACCCGGTTTGGAGCGACAAACTTTTCATATAATGTTACCAAAGCATGGACATTAAGCGGTTTTGCCATCCTTTCTTCATCGCTGACCGATATGGAAACAAAATCAAGGACTACGATTCTTGCCAGCGGAATACAGCAAAACAGCGACGAAAATTCACATCAGAAAAGTGAACTGGGTTTGTTTAAATTTAGCTCAAGCTTTAAGCCGAATTCGAAATTCCAATGGGATTATGACATTCTCGGAAAATTATCAAAACAAAATGAAAATACAGGTTTATTCCGAGAGCTGACGCAAAATGGGAATTTAACAACTGAAGAGATTGCAACCGGGAAAAAACAAAGCCCGACATCGATAAACCAAAACTTCAGCATGTATTATACGCAAAGCGAAAAGAATGTTTTTGCGTTGGAGATCCAGCATTTATATCAGGATGAAGATCCGTTTTATAATTTAAATCTTGGTGAAAACCCGTTTCCGAATTCAAATATCGGGATTATTGACCAGCCATCGGGAAGATATGTTTTGGATCAGGAACGCTTCGTAAAAACAAATAAGATCGATACCAAACTCGATTATTATTATATGCTGACACCAAAGAGCAACATCAACGTAACTTTCGGAAATACATATTCATATCAGACTTTTGATTCCTCGATTTTTCAAACACTCGACAACCAAGACGAAACTTTGCTGAACCCGAATACGAAAAATAATGTCAGTTATACTTTTAAGGATGCGTTCCTCGGGCTTCATTATAAGTTTTTGAGCGGAAAATTCACATTTACGCCAGGTTTCAGCCTGCACGCTTATGATACGAATAATGAACAGTCGACAGGAAGTTTTAGGCGTAATTTCATAAAAATGCTACCCGATTTCTATGCTTTGTATCAGATCAAAAAATCAGAAACACTGACCTATAATTTTTCGATCACTAATGATTTTACCGATATAAACCAATTGGCTGAAGGTTATTTATTGTCGGGTTACAGTAATCTTTTCAGAGGCTTGAAAGAGCTTGGAAATGCACATTCACAATCGCACAGCCTTCGCTATTTCAAGTACAGCATGTTCAACATGGAAAATATCAGCGCTAATTTATCGTATTCGAGGCGAATTGATGCCGTCCGGACTAATGCGTTTTTTGATGGATTCAATCAATCTTCAATTCCGTATAATTCACAATTTGCCGACGAATCGGTTTCGGCATTTGGAAGTTACGGACGCTCTTTTCTAAGGTTTTATAAAGCTTCGGTCAGCGCGAATGTTGGATTTTCCAAAAACAACAACAGGCAAAACGATGAGTTTATAAAATCAGAAAGTTTTACGCAAAATTATACGCTTAAAGCTTCGACAAATTACAAGAAGCTTCCCAATCTTGAAGTTGGTTACAACCTCATGGTCAATCAGTACCAAAGCTCAAATGAAAACGGCAACAACAGTAAATTTTATACGCACAGGCCATTTGCAAGGCTCGATTATTATTTCCTGAATGCGTTTTCGTTTGTTTCAGAATATGAATTTTACCATTATTATAATGATACAAGAACCGCTGAAAATGAATATGATTTTTTAACTGCCAGCCTTATCTATCAAAAAAAAGGCAGTAAATGGGAATATAAGGTTTCAGCAACGAACCTTTTAAACACCACGTCGCTGAATGATGACGGATTTACGCAATTTGCAACCCGGACATCACAGTACAAAGTGCAGCCAAGATACCTGATTTTCAGCCTTAAATATAATTTATAGATTTTACCAGATGCACTGGTTCGGGCCTTCGGGCTGTATTTTCCGGAAGTTTACATATTTGTACCACCATTTGGTTTTTACGAATTCCGATTTTGCCAAATCATCTATCTGGATCGTTTTGCCCTTGTAGATTATAGTGATATTCAGTTTCTCGTGAGGAAAGTTCGCAGCGTATTTTGCGGCAAGGAAATGAAATTCGGTAAGCGGGTATTTGTAACCTTCCATTTTATAAATTTTTAGTTTTGGATGAACTTTCAAAACCAGCAGGTTATTTTCTTCAAGATTGAAAAGCTTGGTTTTTTTTGTATCAATCAAAAAATGGTTTGAGCGAGATTTTTCAGTCATTAAATTACTGTACATCGTCAGGTTTGCCGAATTCCCCAATCCTGCATAAGTTTTTAACGTCCAGAAACTAATAAACAAAAAACAGGTTCCGGGCAATAGAAAATAGTTTCTTTTAAATGTTGAAATTTGTCCGGCATAATTCCTAAAAAACATAAAAAAGAAAATCAAATACGCCAGATTGTAACCGCTTACATATATGATTTTTATAGCTGATTGCTTCAATATGAAAAATAAAAAAGGGCATATTCCGATTGTGAACAATGTGATTCCCAAATAGATTTTAAGGGCGTACAAGTTTTTTTTATTTAATGGCTGTCCAGAAAAATCAATCAGGCATCCTAAAATAATAAAAGCGGCAAACGAACTGAAACTCGCCAATTCATTATACGATAAATAAAAATGAAAGCACAAAAGTAAAATTGCGGTAAATTTCCTTGTTTTATGCCACAGCAATCCAAACGGTAAAAGCATTTCCATGAATATCGTTCCGTATTGCAGAAAAGTGGAAATCCCGGGCGAAACGTTCCAATTTGTTCCAAAGAAGGTTTTGTAATTGTATTGATTGATGAAATTTGCGCAGCTAACATCAGCATTAAAAAAATCAGCATTCAATTTATGGAAACCGCTATAAAAATAAATTGCAATCAATGAAACCCTAAAAGTATAGCTGACCAGATTGGGCGGGATTTTAAGGCTTGGCCGCAGCAATTTTATTACGAGTAAAATACTGATCGCAACACTGACAAAAATTGCCAGATTGGAATGATTTGTCATTCGAGGAAATTGCGGCGCAAACAAAATGAAATTCAAAATTAGTAAGGCGATGTTTGCCCACCAGGTTTTAAAATTTATGAATAATAAAACGCCAACTGCAAAAGCGATACAGAAAAACAGATTGTTATCGCCCACCAACCGCTGATAATTCATCAAAAGGCTAACGCTGAAAAAAGAAAGTAAAAGCAGGTAATTCTGATTTTGTATCGGATTGTATTCGGGTTTCTTAAACATTTTTCTCCGGTTTACTGATGCAATGTAATAAAAAAGCCCGACTGTTACGATCGGGCTTTTTGCGGTATATATTTCAGATTACAATCCGAATGCTGATTTTACTTTGTCAACAAAATCCAATTTCTCCCATGTGAATAATTCAACAGAAACTGATTTTTCGTCACCATTTGGCGATTTGAAAATTTTAGTAACTGTTTCAGGTTTACGCCCCATATGTCCGTAAGCTGCGGTTTCGCTGTAAATCGGATTCCTCAATTTCAAACGTTGCTCGATGAAATAAGGGCGCATGTCAAATACGTTCTCAACAACTTTGCTGATTTCGCCGTCGGTTAAATTCACTTTCGAAGTTCCATAAGTAACCACGTTGATAGAAGTTGGTTTTGCAACTCCAATCGCATAAGAAACCTGAACCAGAACTTCATCGCACAATCCGGCAGCAACAAGATTTTTTGCAATATGACGCGTTGCATAAGCAGCCGAACGGTCTACTTTTGATGGATCTTTTCCAGAGAAAGCACCGCCGCCGTGAGCACCTTTTCCACCATACGTATCAACGATTATTTTTCTTCCTGTCAAACCTGTATCTCCGTGAGGTCCGCCAATTACGAATTTTCCGGTCGGATTGATGTGATATGTAATGTCGTCATTGAATAAATGTGCGTATTGCGGATATTTCGCTTTAATTCTCGGAATCAAAATCGAAACTAAATCGCTTTTGATTTTTGCCAACATTTCAGCTTCGTCAGCAAAGTCGTCATGTTGTGTTGAAATTACGATAGCGTCAATTCGTTGCGGTTTGTTATCATCAGAATATTCCAAAGTTACCTGAGATTTTGCATCAGGACGCAAGTAAGTGATTTCGTTATTTTCTCTTCTAAGATTGGCCAATTCTATTAATAGCGCGTGAGATAAATCTAAAGCCAATGGCATGTAGTTTTCCGTTTCGTTTGTCGCATAACCAAACATCATTCCCTGGTCGCCGGCGCCTTGTTCTTCTTTGCTCGCGCGGTCAACACCTTGATTGATGTCTTGTGATTGCTCGTGGATTGCAGATAAAACTCCGCATGAGTTTGCTTCAAACATATATTCGCTCTTAGTGTAACCGATTTTTTTGATCACATCGCGAGCAATCTGTTGTACGTCCAGATAAGTTTTCGATTTTACTTCTCCCGCCAAAATCACTTGTCCTGTCGTTACCAATGTTTCACAGGCAACTTTTGATTCGGCGTCAAAAGCCAAAAAGTTATCGATTAATGCATCCGAAATTTGATCAGCAATTTTGTCAGGATGTCCTTCACTCACTGATTCTGACGTAAATAAATAAGCCATAATACTTTTTAAATTATCGGGAAAAATGCGAATCGTGCAGAAAAAAGGCTAAGGTAGAAATCCTGCTTTAGCATTTTTTTTACGAGGTTGCAATCAGTTCAAATTTTTCCTCTGGTTTCGGGTGCAAATGTATGAAACCAATTTGAATTGAAAATCAGAAATATATTTTTTTTGAAAAATTATGAATATTCCTGCTATAACGTTATCGTTAATTTTTCAAAAACACGTTGCAAATTCAAAACCGAATCACTTACTTTGCACTGTTCTTAAACATAATGACTGTTATCACGAAAGCCCGAGGGAATAGACCCGACGAAAGCTTAGCAACCCTTTATTATAAAGAAGGTGCTACATTCTATCTCGTTTTTTAAAATGAGAAAAGATAACCACGAGAATTCTCTCACTTTCCAATGACATTTTTTATTTTTTTGAAGCAGAAACACTGTGATTCCAATCAACAGTTTTCCCGCTATTCGTTGCAATCTTTTTTGTTTGTCACACAAGTGATGTCATCCCGAGCGCAGTCGAGGGACAAAAAAAAAGGATTTCCACTGCTATCGGGGCTAAATTGGAAAACCAGTTTTACCAATAACGTTTTTGGCCATGGTGCAAACCAACACCCAAAACCCAACACCCAAAACCCAAGAATGTCTATTACTGAAGAAATAAAAAAAAGGATTCTCGTGCTCGACGGCGCGATGGGCACCATGCTGCAACGCCACAATTTTTCCGAGGAAGATTTCCGTGGCGAACGCTTTAAAGATTTTCCACATCCGCTAAAAGGTAACAACGACTTGCTTTCGATAACGCAACCCGAAGCTGTCAAAGAAGTGCACCGCCTTTATTTCCAGGCCGGTGCCGATATTGTTGAAACCAATACATTTTCAGGAACAACCATCGGAATGGCCGATTATCATATGGAAGACCTGGTTTACGAATTAAATTACGAATCCGCCAAAATTGCGCGTGAAGTCGCCGATGAATTTACAGACCGTCCGCGTTTTGTTGCCGGTTCAATCGGGCCAACAAACCGTACAGCTTCAATGTCGCCCGATGTAAATGATCCTGGTTTTCGTGCTGTGACATTCGATGATTTACGAATAGCTTATAAGCAACAAGTTGAAGCATTAATTGACGGTGGAAGCGATGTATTATTAGTGGAAACTATTTTCGACACGCTAAACGCCAAAGCCGCACTTTTTGCAATTGAAGAAGTTAAAGAAGAGCGCAATCTCGATATTCCCGTGATGGTTTCAGGAACGATTACTGATGCTTCTGGAAGAACGCTTTCCGGGCAAACTGTTGAAGCATTTCTTATTTCAATTAAGCATATCGATTTATTGAGCGTTGGATTCAATTGCGCGCTTGGTGCTGATCAATTGAAACCGTACTTGAAGCGATTGGCGCATAATACAACCTTAAACATTTCCGCTCATCCAAATGCTGGTTTGCCAAATGCTTTCGGGCAATACGACCAAACGCCACAGGAAATGCAGGTTTTAATTAAGGAATATTTGCAAGATAACCTGATCAATATTATCGGTGGCTGTTGCGGCACAACGCCCGAACATATAAAAGCAATCGCCGAAGTTTCCGCACAGTTCAAACCAAGAAAATTAGAAACAGCCTAATGTCGAGAACAAATCCTATTAAATTACAGCTTTCGGGTTTAGAACCGCTTTTTATTAACGAAGAATCGATTTTCGTAAACGTTGGCGAACGTACCAATGTTACCGGTTCACGAAAATTCCTCCGCCTAATAAAAGAAGGCAACTACGAAGAAGCACTCGATATCGCACGTCAGCAAGTAGAAGGCGGCGCGCAAATTATCGATATCAATATGGATGAAGGAATGCTTGACGGCGTTCACGCAATGACAACATTTCTGAATTTAATTGCATCCGAACCTGACATTGCACGTGTTCCGGTTATGGTCGACAGTTCTAAATGGGAAATCATCGAAGCCGGATTAAAAGTCATCCAGGGAAAAGGTGTCGTGAATTCCATTTCATTAAAAGAAGGCGAGGCAACGTTCATCCATCATGCCAAGCTGATCAAAAAATACGGAGCGGCGGTAATTGTCATGGCATTTGATGAAGACGGTCAGGCGGATACTTATGAACGACGAATCGAAATCTGTAAAAGAAGTTATGATATTCTGGTTGATGTAGTAAAGTTTCCGGCTGAAGACATCATCTTCGATCCCAATATTTTCCCAGTTGCAACCGGAATGGACGAGCATAAACTGAACGCGCTCGATTTCTTTCGG
>CAZSDN010000098.1:0-10504 GCA_964605595.1 uncultured Flavobacterium sp.
CCCATCGAAAGTCCCATTCTCGCTTTGGTATAGTTTGAGAAATATTCGACCACTTTATAATATTCCTGGAAATTTGAAATCATTACCGTTTGTCCCAGCGAGCATAATAATTCCGCACGATCCATAAAATCACGTTCGTCGATTTCTCCATCAGAACGAAGGTTGGAAAGCGTAATTTCAAAAACTACGAGCGTATTATCTTTTTCAACTTTGTTTTCTTCCAAGAACATTTTTAATGATTTCTCATACATGTCCATGTTTACTTTGGTTACAGGACGGAAACTTCCGCGGAGTGCCAAAATATTTTTCTTGTATAAAATAGCTGCCGGAAGTACGTTATTTCCATCAGGATCAAACATTACAGCATCTGTCATTCCGTTCTTAACGAGCTGTAAACTCATTAAACGGTTGTCAACATTTGCAAATCTTGGTCCTGAGAAGTTAATTGTGTCGATTTCCAATTGATCTTTATCCAAATGGTCATACAAATAACGCAACAATCTTTTCGGATCATTGTATTTGTAATAAGCGCCATAAATCAAATTTACACCAAGGATACCAAGGGTTTCCTGTTGCAAACGCGCATCGGTTTCTTTAAAACGAATGTGGATGATAATTTCGTTATAGTCTTCATCCGGCTCGATCTGGTAACGGATTCCAACCCAGCCGTGGCCTTTGAATTGTTTGGCAAAATCGATCGTTGCAACCGTATTTGCATAACTGAAAAACATTTTGTTCGGATGCTTTTCGCGGCTCAGGCGTTTTTCGATAAGGTTCACTTCGTGGGAAAGCATTTTCTTTAAACGGCTTTCCGTGACATAGCGGCCATCTTCTTCAATGCCATAAATCGCATCACTGAAATCTTTGTCATAGGCCGACATTGCTTTTGCTATTGTTCCTGAAGATCCGCCGGAACGAAAGAAATGCCTTACAGTTTCTTGTCCGGCACCAATTTCAGCAAACGTTCCATAGATGTTTTCGTTCAGATTAATCCGAAGTGCTTTGTCTTTTACCGAAGGTATGGTTTCGATAATTTTGTCACCTTTTAATTCGATATCCATTTTTTTGGTTTAAAATGCTTAATACGTTTACAAAGTTAACAAAATAGGGCGTTAACAAAAGATAATTATCTTATTTTTGTGAAAAATTAATCCAATTGAAAGTCTATTTTTTGGGTACAGGTACTTCACAGGGAATTCCGGTTATTGGAAGCAATCATCCGGTATGCCTTAGTAACGATCAGAAAGATAAAAGGCTTCGGGTTTCGGTTTGGATTTCTTGGGAAAATGCATCGGTTATAATTGACTGCGGGCCCGATTTCAGGCAGCAAATGTTAACCAGCGGCTGCGAAAAAATAGACGCGATACTTTTTACCCATGAACATGCCGATCATACCGCAGGATTTGATGATATTCGCCCATTTTATTTCCGCCAGGGCGATATTCCTATTTATGCCAACGAAAAAACCATTGAAAACCTGAAGCAGCGTTTTGATTATATTTTCAAAACTGAAAACAGATATCCGGGCGCGCCGGCGGTAAAAGTTTTTGAAGTCAGGAACAACCATCCATTTGAAATTTCGGGAAAGAAAATTATCCCAATCGAAGCATTTCATGGAAATCTTCCTGTTTTTGGCTATAGAATAGACGATTTTGCATATCTGACAGATGTTAAAACTATGGCAGGTGATGAGATTGAAAAACTTAAAGGCATAAAGGTTTTGGTCATCAATGCATTAAGGATAGAAACCCATGCTACACATTTTAATTTAGACGAAGCTCTTGATTTTATTAATCTTATCCAACCTGAACGGACTTACCTTACGCACATCAGCCATTTACTGGGCTTTCATGAAGAAATCCAGAATGAACTTCCTGCGAATATTTTTATTGCCTACGATAATTTAGAAATCACAATTTGAAAATGAGAAAATCCTTATTCCTTTATTTATTTGTTATTGCCATTGTTTTTAACATTTTTACCTATATGTATTATTCAAAGCAACTGGGCTTTGAGAAAAAGCATTCTGAAATTTATACAAAGAAATCCAAAGACAGCATTCTCGTACTCGGCAATAAACTTATTGATGCGGATTACTTTTCATTGGAAAAGAATCAAAATGCCCTGGATTATTTTTACAATAATGCGTCGGGCTCAATTGACATTTTAAAAGCCATGCCTGCGATAAAAGACAAGCTGATGGATTATAATTCAAATGATAACGGGAATCCGTATGCGGGTTTTGATGCAATGAACGGTAAAAAATTCATCATCAATAAAGTCAGGTTCTTAAACCATCGCTGGATGATAGCCGATTTCAACAACGGCGATATTTGGGGCGAAGCGGTCATAAAATATTTCATAAATGAAGACGGGACCGTTTCATTTGAAACTGCTGAAAGCCTCATTTATCCGCAGCAATAAACTATTTCTGCAGCCATTTTTTTAAGTCGAAGAAATTTTGAGGCGCAACACCGTGGCCAACCGGATATTCTTTATAAACCGTTTCAATTCCAAGATCGTTTAAAACTGACGGTGCTTTTCTGGCCCAATCAACCGGAATTACCTGATCGGACGCACCGTGCGAAATAAACATTTCAAGATTGCTGAAATCATTTTTGGAAAATCCTTCAATAAGGATTTCTTTGTTCAGATATCCGCTCAATGCCACAACGCGCTTTATCTTGGTTGGATAAGACAATGCAACGGCATAGCTCAAAATAGTTCCCTGGCTAAAACCAATCAATGTTACATTTTCCCTGTCAACCGGATATTTCAGGATGAGTTCATCAATAAAGGCGGCAATCAGATCCCTTGAAGAACGTGCCTGGTCGTGATCGGAAAATTTATTTTCATCGGCATCAAAATTAATCGCATACCATGCATAACTACCATATTGCAAATCATATGGGGCGCGAACCGAAACGATAAAATATTCTTCAGGCAATTCTGATGCAAATGAAAACAAATCTTCTTCATTGCTACCATATCCGTGTAGCAAAAGCAGTAAAGGGTTTTTGTCTTTTTTGATTTTTGGTTCCCTGACCAAATGATATAGCGAAGTGCTCATTGTCCGATGCTTTTAAACCATTTCTGAAAAAATCCCCCAACAAGCGGAAGTGGTTTCATGCTTCCGCTTGCGGCATTCAAGATTCCGTAAATCATTAAAATTGAAATGCAAATCCACATGGGCATTGCAATCATTATATTTTCAAAATTCGCTATAATCACACCTAAGGATATGAACAAAATTGTTAATCCCAAACCCTGGCGGATATGAAAAGACGCATATTTATTGCAGTCTTCGCTGTTAATTGATAACGAAATCAATGGGCCGACAAACAATATATAACTGATTATTGCGGCCGTTTTCCCTTTTTCAATAGTATTTTGGTCGATCATTTAGATAACTAGTTTTTCCTGGTTTATAATTCCATAAACTTTCCCTTTCATTGTTATTCCTATGAAAGCTGAGTTTTTTGATTTTGAAAGTATGTTTTCTTTCGAAAACGTCCAGTCTCCTTCCGGAGTAAAAAGCGTAAGATTTGCCTCTTTGCCTTCATCAATGCTTGGATTTTCTATTCCGAAGACGGCTTTTCCATAAGTTAATTTCTCAATAACTGTTTCCATAGGTAAAACGGTAAGCAACGCTCCAAAAACGCTTTCTAGCCCGATTGTTCCATTTTTAGCCAAACCAAATTCCATTTTTTTATTCTCGATGTCGATCGGGTTATGGTCGGATGTTACCATATCGATAACTCCGTTTTTTACCGCTTCGATCAAAGCTTTTCTGTCGTTTTCGGTGCGTATCGGTGGCGAAACTTTATAACGCGTATCAAATCCGTCGAGGATTTCATCGGTTAGTACCAGATTGTGAATTGCAACGCTGCAAGTAACTTTCAGGCCTTTTTCTTTAGCTTCTTTAATCAACTCAGCCGATTTTGCTGTGGAGATTGTCGGAATGTGCAATTTTCCGCCGGTATATTCCAAAATGGATAAATTCCGCGCTACATGGAGTTCTTCTGCAAGTGCCGGAATTCCTTTTAATCCGAGGCGTGTTGAAACTTCGCCTTCATTTACCTGGCCATTTCCTTTAAGGTTTGAATCTTGTGAAAAGGCGATAACCAAACCGTCAAAATCCTGTGTGTATTGTAACGCTATTTTGAGGAGGTTTCCATTGTCGAGGCTTTTTCCGTAATCGCCAAAAGCAACCGCGCCGGCATTTTTCATGTCGTATAATTCGGCCAAGTCTGAGCCGTCACTGTTTTTTGTCAAAGCGCCGACCGGAAAAACCTGCGTTGCGAAATCTTTCGATTTTGAAATAACGAAATTAACCTGCGACTGGTTGTCTATAACTGGATTTGAATTTGGCTGTAAGGCCACGCCTGTGAATCCGCTTTTTCCGGCAACATGCAGGCCATTTGCAATTGTTTCCCGGTCTTCAAATCCCGGTTCGCCAAATGAAACGCTGCTGTCGAACCAACCTTGTGAAATGTGGAGATTTTCAAGTTTTAATTCTTCGGCATCGATTAATTCGAGTTTGCTTGCAATTTTTTTGATAATTCCGTTTTCAATCAGAATATCTACAATTTTATTATGAAAGTTACTCGACTTATCAATGATTTTAGCATTTCGTATTATCAGGTTCATTTTACAAATTTTTGTATGAAAAGTTCAGTAGCTAAAAATAGTAAGGTAAGGATAACAAACCATTTCCAGATCTCATTATTGGTTCTGTCGGTTTGGAGCGTGTCAAATACGCTTTCGATTGAATTGATAGTTTTATAATCAGAAAGCAGGCCTTTATTGTTTGATTCCAGGTTTCCTTCAGTACGGGCATAATTAAAACTGATATTCTGCAACTGCTCGTTTTGTTTATATATGCCAAAATTCCCGGCAGTTTGCGGATTTTCATTAAATGTCATCCTAACCTTGTTCGCCATGATCTGCTGAACCGGAATGAATTTTTCATCCTTGTTTTTCAGTTCTAAAATTTCATCTTTAGAAAGTTGTGCATCGACCAAAAAAGGCTGATTTTCACCAATTGTCAACGCTGTGGCACCTGTTTTTTGAGAATTATGCACCATATTGTAAAAAGTAGGAACGATCAAAGGCGAGTTTTGGAAATTGGAATTTGTTTTGTTCAGCGGAGCATTAAAAATATAAATTGATGAAACCTGGCTTTGCAGTGAAGAAAGAAAAACACTCTGATCTTCATAACTCAGGATTGCCGGATTAGTTGTGCTCAGGTTAAATGAGGCATTGGTTTCTGGATATTGGAAATTATCAATTTTCTTTTCAAAAACCCCAGTGTATAATGGATGGCTGAATGAAATTTTAGTAATCATTTTTTTTGATTGCTGCAATGCGCCGAATTTGGCATTTCCAAAGTTTGAAAGAAAAGTATTTGCATTCGCAACTGCCATTTCACCTGAAGGAATAAAAACAATATTCCCGCCTTTTTCTACAAAAGATTTTAATGTAGTTTGTAACGCCTGAGGAATTTCTTTTAACTCATTCAATACGATACCATCCTGTTTCTCAAGAATATTGTAGTCAAGAGCCGACAATGAAGAATTAGTATATCTGAACTCATTTTCTGTATAAATCTTAGAAAGGAAAACACTTTTTTCAGCTTCTCCAATGCTGATAACATTAGTTTTTTCAGGTTTAGAAATGCTAAAAAACAGTATATTATCATAAGCCAGGCTATTATCTTCAATAGAAACATAGCCGTTGAAATCATTCTTCGGAATTGAAAATGCTATTGTTTTTGTATTACTTTCGAATTTTATAAGTGTTTTGGCCACCAGTTTATCATTATTATAAACAGAAATCGGAGTTTCTTTTTCGGTTTTCCCAAAGGACGAAAGTTTTACGCTTATCTCATAAAATTCATCCAAAGTCCGGTTAATATAAACGCTATCGACTGAAACATTATCTTTTTGTTCAGCTTTTGGGATAATAAAATAGGTATTGAATTCAGGATCGACAACTTTTAGTTGCTTTTCAGTCAGTCCGATCGCATCAGTAATTATAACAATGTCTTTATTATAGGGTGATTTTCTCGATTTTACTTTTGCCATTAAATTATCCAGTTGGAAAGGCGAAGCGCTGTATTTCAGGTTTTGCAGTTCTTTCTGAATCGATCTAATATCAGTATTCCAATAACTGTCAGAAACTGTTATCAGCGAAAAATTAAGGTTCTCGGGCGCATGCTGCAACAAATCCTCAACCGCGCGCTTTAATAACTCGCCTTTTTGCCCTTTGGCTTGCATACTGAATGAATTGTCGAGAATGATATACATTTCATTAGTTACCTGATTGCTGTCTTTTGCTTTAAAAAACGGCTGGGCAAAAGCGAAGATAATCGCAGCAAGAATCAATAAACGAGTAGCAAGAAGCAGCCATTTTTTTAGTTTTGAACTCTTTCGTGTTTGTATGGAAAGCTCTTTTAGGAACCGGACATTCGTGAAATATTCTTTTTTAAACCGCCGTAATTGAAAAAGATGAACCAGGATCGGAATAATTAGCAGGAATAAAAAGTAAAGAATTTCCGGATGTTTAAATTGCATTCTGATTGAGTTTACTTCACAGGAATTTTTGTGATGATGTGTCAAAAATACTTATTTTGGATGTAATTCCCGATTTAAAACGATAAAAAATAATGAATCAACGGTTTAAATTTCGGCTTGTATCTTCAAAAAGCTAAATTTGTTTTCTATATAAAAATTTAAGATGAAAAAATCCTTTCTATTGTTGCCATTTATTATGTTGTCCGTATGTATCCATTCACAAAATAAAATTCAGGATATTATCATCGGAACGTATACAAATTCATGTGAAAGCAATGGAATTTATGTATATGGTTTTGATACGGAAACGGCTGAATTCAACCTCAAAAGCAGTTCAGAAAAAACGATCAACCCGAGTTATCTTACTATTTCACCTGACAGGAAATTTATATACAGCGTAAATGAGAACGGAAAAGAAAGCACAATCAGCTCGTTTTGGTTTTCACCTGAAACCGCTAACCTTGAATTCCTAGGCAAGCAGGATTCTAAAGGTGCAGATCCATGCCATATAATTAATGATGAAAAAAACGTGATTGTGGCCAATTATTCTGGCGGAACGATTTCGGTGTTTGAAAAGAACAAATTTGGCGCGCTGAAAGAAGCCAAACAGGTAATTCCGCATTCCGGAAAAGGAAAAAATAGCCAACGTCAGGAAAGCCCGCACGTTCACATGGTTTATTTTTCGCCTGATAAAAAGTATGTTTTGGCCAATGATTTAGGCACGGACGCAATTTACATTTATAAATACAATCCTGACGCTGAAAGCAAAGTGCTGGAATTAAAAGAAAAAATTTCGGTAAAACCTGGAAGCGGCCCGCGCCATCTGGTATTTAGCCAAAACGGGAAATTTGTGTATGTTTTGCATGAGCTCGACGGAAGCTTGTCAACATTCAGTTATTTAAACGGAAGTTTGAAAAAAACCGATGAAACCACAATTGTGAATACAGATTTTAAAAGAGAAACCAGCGCCGCAGCTATTCACATTTCACCCGACGGGAAATTTTTATATGCCACAAACCGCGGAACTGCAAATGATATTTCGTGCTTTGAAATCCAGCAGAATGGAAAATTAAAGTTTGTTGAAAGAATCCCGACCGGCGGAAAAGGCCCGCGTAATTTCATCATCGATCCACGTGGGAACCATTTACTTGTGGCGCATCAATATACCAATAATGTTGTGATTTTCAGGATAGATAAAACTTCGGGAAAACTGCAGGATACCGGGAAAAAGATTGAATTGTGTTCGCCGGTATGCCTTGTTTTTACCAATTGATTATTTTTTCTTTTTTTTCTTGGCGGCCTGTGTTTTCAGCATATTTCGGTTAACTGAGCCGTGCGTTTTCTTTTTGGTCTTTGAGGGCCCGCCAAGATTCACTTTTTTATTTTTGGTTGACTTTTCGTGAAAAGCGCCATCGCCTTCCAGTTTTGGTTTTTTAAGAAGGAATTTAATTGGCTGTTTGTCTTTTTCAGGCCCGATGAGTTTATCGGAAATTTGAACTTCTTCAGGCATTGGAAGAATTTCCAGTTCTTTATCCATGAGCATTTCGGCGCCGATTTTAATTTCCTCTTCACGCGGAGTAAAGAAACTCAATGCGGTTCCGCTCGCATCTGCACGGCCTGTACGGCCAATCCGGTGCATATATAGTTCAGGCATCTCAGGCATTTCAAAATTAATTACATGCGTAATATCTGAAATATCCAATCCGCGTGCCATGACATCAGTTGTGATAAGCCCGCGCAATTCTCCATTTTGGAAAGATGCCATTGCGTTCAAACGATAATTTTGTGATTTATTTGAGTGGATTACCCCAAATTCATCAGGAAAAAGCTCGTCAATGCGCTCGTGGAGCATATCTGAAATCTTTTTATTATTGACAAAAACCAAAATACGGCTCATGCTTTCATCGTTTTTTAGCAGGTTTTCCAATAAATTGATTTTAGTATTGAAATTCGGAACGGCATAAGTCAGCTGCGTGATTTTTTCAAGTGGAGTTCCCGAAGCTGCCAAACTTACTTCTTCTGGAAAATCGAAGAAATCATTTAATACCGCATCTACTTCTTCGGTCATTGTTGCCGAAAAAAGGATATTCTGGCGTTTTGGCTTCATCATCGCCAAAATCGACGTGATTTGCGGACGGAATCCAAGATTCATCATTTCGTCAAATTCGTCAATTACAAGCTTGTTGGTTTCATCAAATCTCAAGACATTGTCCAAAGCAAGATCCATGGCGCGGCCCGGAGTTGCAACCAAAATGTCAATTCCCTGATAAACTGCCGTTTTTTGCGTATTGATGTTTACACCGCCATAAATTCCGAGTGTCCGAACCGACATATATTTGGTCAGTTTTTCAACTTCTTCAACAACTTGCACAACCAATTCACGGGTTGGAACCAATATTACGATTTTTGGTGTATGCGTTGGCGTAAACCTGTATTGTTTCAGTAATGGTAATAGATAAGCAAATGTTTTTCCGGTTCCTGTTTGCGCAATTCCCATCATGTCGCGGCCTGACATAATTACAGAAAATGATTTTTCCTGAATTGGAGTAGGCGTTGTGAATCCCAAATCGTCAATGGCTTTTTGTAGGGATTTTGGAAGATTGAATTGTTCGAATGTGGACATTTGCTGTAATTTTTGGCAAAGATACACTTTTGGATTTAATCAGATCCAGATTCTAACAATGACATTTCTGTTGCGAAAAGCAACAATCCTACGAACCAAATCAAAGGGATTATATCGCTTAGCGGAAACTGTAAGGAGCCTTTCTCGTTTTGTATGCCGAAAGTTATTTTGCACTGGTCAATATCTTTCGGTTTGGGAGAAGCTATGATTTTTCTTGGATTATACTACGATATGACCCCAATTCTCTCCGCTTTCAATGCGCTTAACCTGAGTTTCACTGATGCCAAATTGTTTGGCAATCATTTTCAAACGTGTTTTGCGTTCAGGATTTTTCAAAAGCGTTTTGATAAGCATCACTTTGGTTGAAGTCAGTTTTCTTCCATCGGCTTTAATATTATGCTCAAGCAATTTTTGTTTTGCGGCTTTCACATGCGGGCTTCTTCTTCCGTGTTCAAGCATTTCTTCTCTGGTTGCCCATTTGAGATTCAGCACATTGTCATTATCGCGTATGTAATCCAGATGAAGAACATATTTCTGGTTCTCGGAATCTTTCGGAATAAAATATTCGGCAACCAGTTTATAAAAAAATAAATGCTTGTTAAATATTTTTTCCTCGCCACGTATCTTGTACCTGAAAATTTTATAACCGTCAATAAGACCGCCATTAAGTAAATTTCCTGTTTCGATCCTGTCGGTAAAACTTGCAAGCCTGCCTTTATTAGAAATGGCATAACGGAATTTCAATGAAGGGTGGACATCAATCTCCTTGAATTCCTCGTTGGGATAAATTCTAATCATTATAATTTTTAAATTTCGTTAGCTGACAAATTTCATTATGCACAATAAAATCTGCCGGGGTTTAGCACTGTTTTCGAAATTATTTACGGTCATAGCATAACCGTGAAGCTGACAAAGTTAATGAAAATAAGCTTGCATTGCAATACCTTATGAAATCATTAAGGATTTAAAAAAGATACCGGTTTTTAAGGGGTTTCCAAACGCTTTAGAATTTCTCAAAAACTCCCAAACCAAATAAAGCAAAATCATATTTTACAGGATCTTCCTGATCAAAGTTACGAAGCTGAGTGTCAAGTTCAAACAGTGCTTTTGCATCATTTTGCTTTCGTATGAGCAAACCGAGTTTTCGGGCCGTATTTCCCGAATGTATATCGAGCGGGCAAGATAGGATTGAAGGTGAAATGGTTTTCCAGATGCCCAAATCGACTCCTTTATTGTCGTTGCGCACCATCCAGCGAAGAAACATGTTGATGCGCTTTGCGGCCGAATTGTTTAACGGGTCTGAAAT
>CAZSDN010000099.1:0-10452 GCA_964605595.1 uncultured Flavobacterium sp.
TTCGTGTTTTCGTTGATAAGCGACTTGAATTTTTCAATGTCATTCATATCGACAAAATGGAATTTGATTCCGGAATCTTTATAAATGCGTGTAAACATCCGATAAGTCCCGCCATATAAATCGTCCATCGCAATGATCTCGTCGCCGGATTTAAAAGAGCGTAAAACGCAATCTGTCGCTGCCAATCCGGATGAAAAAGCAAGTCCGCGTTTGCCGTTTTCGATACTCGCCAAAGCGTTTTCCAAAGCGGTTCGCGTTGGATTTGCCGCGCGGCTGTATTCATAATCGCCAACCGGTTTTCCCGGACTCGATTGCACATAGGTTGAAGTTTGAAAAACGGCCGGCATTACCGATCCGGTTTCCTTATCATGGTGTTGTCCGCCGTGGATTACTTTGGTATTGAATTTCATATCGTTTAATTTCAAATTCTTAATATTCTGACAAATTTACCGCTTAATTTATTTTAAACAAGCTTCATCTTAATACCTTTGTGATGAATTAACATTTTTAGCTATGAAAAACCTCCTGACCATAACCGTATTGCTATTGTTTTTAACAAGCTGTAAAAATGAGCTCGTTTTTGAAGACCAGACTTTTAATAAGAAAGCAGGCGATTGCACTAAAGATTGTCCGTATGCAGACGTGAAAATTCCCGTAGCGAAAAACGTCCCGATCGTTGCCGACAGCATCAATAAGAAAGTTTTCAATACATTGAAAGAAATTATATATGTTGGTGAAAAACCATATACATCGACTGATTATGACGGACTTTTATCTTCTTTTATGAAATCATACGCCGAAATGAAAAAAGAAGACCCGCGCGACCAGTTTGGCTGGGAAGCAAAAGTGGAAGGCAAAGTGATTTTTAACACCGACAGCATAATTAATATCGAAATCAAGCATTATACATATACCGGCGGCGCACATGGTTATTCAGGAAAACGCTCGCTGATTTTTAATCCCGAAACAGGAAAATCCATTACGGAAGATAAAATTTTTATCAATTCGAATGTTTTCCGGGTTTTTGCCGAAAAGAAATTCCGCGAGGCATATAAAATTCCGGCTGACGCGCGAATCAATTCAACCGGATTAATGTTTGAAGACGATTTGTTTCATTTGCCGCAAACTTATTTCTTTACCGATAAAGGTTTTATTTTATACTATAACGTATATGAAATTGCGTCTTATGCCGACGGCCCGAAAGAATTGCTTGTTCCTTATTCAGAAATGAAACCGTATCTCGCCATTAAATAAATTTCCGGATCGCCATCATCATGCCGATATGAGTGCCTTCATGGAAATTATTGAAATCTGTTGCGGTTTTGGCATCGGTCAGATGAAATCCTAAAGAAGTGGTGAATTCACGATATTCCTTAAAAATTCCGCTTTCAAAATCTGCCGCCGTTTTTTCGATTGTTGCAAAAAGAAGATTTCGGATTGCGTCAACATCTTCCTGTGTTGCATCGTTTTCCGGACGTGAGCCTCTTTTGTATTTCGCAACCATTTCGTCAGTAACCATCATTGGCAAACCCGATAATCCGTAAACCAGCATTTGCTGAACAACAACAATATGTCCAATATTCCAGATCAGGTTGTTGTTGAACTTTTCAGGAACTTTATTTAATTGTTCCAAAGTATAGTTGTCTAAAAACTGTAAAAGGATTTTACGGCTGTTTGTGGTAATATCTAAAATTTGCTGCATTGTTTTTTTGATAAAAATAGCAAAATTAACTTTCAAATGGAGTTTCTTTGCAATACGAAATCAGAATTCGAATCCGATGAATAAAATATATTACCTCGCTTCATGCGATACTTGCAGGAAAATCATCAAGTCCTTGCCCGAGAATAACGGACTTGCATTTCACGATATACGCCAAAACCCGATTACGCCAAAAGAACTCGACGAAATGCACAAGCTTTCCGGAAGCTACGAAGCGCTTTTCAGCCGCAAGGCGCAGCTTTACAAGTCGATGGATTTAAAAAATAAACCGCTTGCCGAAGACGATTTCCGTAAATACATCCTTGAACATTATACGTTCCTGAGCCGTCCGGTTTTTATCATAAACGGAAAAATCTACATCGGAAACAGCCAGAAAAACATAAACGAAGTGCTTTCGGTTTTAAAATAATGTCAAAAAGGAACCTTGCGCTTGTTGCGGCCACGTTCGTTTCGCTGATTTATGGCGTAACTTTTACGATTGCAAAAGACGTGATGCCGGCGTATGTTGGCGCATATGGCTTTATCCTGATGCGTGTTGGCGGATCGGCAATTTTGTTCTGGCTGCTTTGGTTTTTTATGCCGAAGGAAAAAATCGCGCTGAATGATTTTCCACGGATTATTGCAGCCGCATTATTTGGTGTTGCATTGAATATGCTTACGTTTTTCAAGGGATTAAGTTTTACGTCGCCAATTTCTGCTGCGGTAATTATGGTCACAACGCCAATTATTGTTTTGGTGCTTTCGGCTGTAATCATGAAAGAAAAAATGAAAAAGCGCAAAATCACCGGAATCCTGCTCGGCTTGATCGGAACGGCTTTTTTAATCCTTTACGGAAAATCGATTGGCAACGCGCCAAATGCAGGTTTTGGAAATTTCCTGGTTTTTGTAAATGCTGTTTCATACGGATTTTACCTGATCATAGTTAAAAAATTAATGACCAAATACAATGCGTTTACGTTTGTAAAATGGATTTATTTTTTTGGATTTATAATGGTTTTGCCGTTCGGATTTGAGGAATTTGCTGCGGTAAACTGGCAAATTATGCCAACGGATATTATCTGGAAAATCAGTTTTGTAATTTTGTTTTCTACATTTCTGACCTATTTGCTGAACCTGCTTTCAATGAAAGAGTTAAAGCCGACAACCGTTGCCGTTTTTATTTATCTTCAGCCGTTGTTTGCAACGATTTTTGCGATTGGTCTGGGAAAAGACGACCTGAATCCGGTTAAAATAATATCGGCATTACTGATTTTTACAGGCGTTTATCTGGTTACACAGAAAAAATCGACGATTTGACGCATTAAACACTTCAAAAACAATCCCATAGATTTGTAATATAATTGTCCATTATCAATGCAAACATTATCAATTATCAACTATATTTGTAGCTTTACATTTTTTCATTTATGATACAATCCATGACCGGTTTTGGCAAAGCGACTTTACAATTGCCAACTAAAAAAATCACCGTCGAAATAAAATCACTCAACAGCAAAGGCCTCGACCTTAACGTCCGGATGCCGTCGTTGTACCGCGAAATGGAACTCGGTTTAAGAAACGAAATCGCTGTAAAACTGGAACGTGGCAAAATCGATTTTTGTATTTATGTTGAGAATACAGCCGAGCAGACTTCTACAAAAATTAACGTGCCAATCGTAAAAGATTATATCCGCCAGATGCGCGAGGTTATCGCTTCCGCAGATGAAACCGAACTCATGAAAATGGCGGTTCGCATGCCCGATGCGCTCAAAACCGAACGCGACGAGATTGATGAAGATGATTGGTCAGAAATCAAAAAAGTAGTTGACGAAGGTTTGAAGAATATAAAATCGTTCCGTGTTTCTGAAGGCGTTGCGCTCGAAAAGGAATTCCTCCACCGCATTGCAAACATCATGACGCTCATGAACGAAACAGTAGCTTTAGACAGCGAACGCATCCAAACCGTAAAAGCAAGGTTGCGCACCGCGATTGACGAACTGAAAGTCAATATTGACGAGAACCGTTTTGAACAGGAACTCATTTTCTATCTTGAGAAATACGACATCACTGAAGAGAAAGTCCGCCTTGAAAACCACATGAATTATTTTATCGAAACCATAGCCGGAACCGAAGCAAACGGAAGGAAGCTTGGTTTTATCACGCAGGAAATGGGGCGTGAAATAAATACAATGGGTTCTAAATCGAATCACTCGATGATGCAAAAACTTGTTGTCCAGATGAAAGACGAACTTGAAAAAATTAAAGAGCAGGTTTTGAACGTGCTGTAAAATATAAATTCCGGCTCAGGCCAAAGTTTACATGAATAAAGGCAAATTACTCGTATTTTCCGCACCTTCCGGATCCGGAAAAACAACTATTGTCCGTTACCTTTTGGAACAAAAAGAATTGCATTTGGATTTTTCCATTTCGGCAACTTCACGCCCGAAACGCGGCGAGGAAATCGACGGAAGGGATTATTATTTCCTTTCAGCGTCAGATTTCCAAAAGAAAATCGAAGAAAATGCTTTTGTAGAATACGAAGAAGTTTACAAAGACAATTATTACGGAACTTTAAAAAGTGAGCTCGAAAGAATCTGGGCTGCCGGGAAACACGTGATTTTTGATATTGATGTAATTGGCGGTTTAAACATCAAAAAGCAATATCCCGAACAAACGCTTGCCGTTTTTGTAAGCCCGCCTTCAGTAGAAGAACTGGAAAGGAGATTGCGCTACCGCCAAACGGAAACCGAAGAGAAAATCCAGATGCGGATTGCCAAAGCCGAAAGGGAAATCGCGGTTTCAGGCCAGTTTGACGTAATTTTGAAAAACTACGACCTCGAAAATGCAAAAGTTGACGCTTATAAATTGGTTTCAGATTACTTAAGTATCATTTAAATGAATGTTATCCAATTTGTGGGAATCAGTAAAATCGGTTAAATCAGTGTTCAAAAAGGCAATATGAAAATCGGACTCTATTTCGGAACATTCAATCCCATCCACATCGGGCATTTGATCATCGCAAACCACATTGCAGAGTTTTCGGGTTTAGACCAGGTTTGGATGGTTGTCACGCCGCACAATCCGCACAAGCAGAAAAGTACTTTGCTTGACGATTACCATCGTTTGCACATGGCGCATCTGGCAACCGAAGATTACCCGAAAATAAGACCGTCTGATATAGAATTTAATTTGCCACAACCAAATTATACGGTAAATACGCTGGCTTATTTACAGGAAAAATTTCCAAAAAATGAATTTGCGCTCATCATGGGCGAGGATAATCTGAAGTCATTTCATAAATGGAAGAATTATGATGTGATCCTGAAAAACCATGCTATTTATGTTTATCCGAGATTATCGGAAGAACTGAAAAATCCGGAATTTGAAAATCATCCGGGAATTCACATTATTACTGCGCCGGTTGTGGAAATTTCCTCAACATTCATCCGTGAAAATATCAAAAACAAAAAAAATGTAAAACCAATGCTTCCTGAAAAAGTGTGGGATTACATTGACCATAATTTATTTTATACAAAATAAAAGGCGCGCAGAATAAATCCTGTACGCCTTTTTCCAAAACACCAAAAACAAAATTTTTATTACTAAATGGCAGAGCTATTAAACCAACAAATAGTTCTGTTTATAAAACGCTGCAAATTGTTTTTGATTGTGGTTCAGAATCTTAATTGTACGTTAAAATTGTATCCGGGTTTTATTTCAGGATCAAATTGATTACTTCACGATAATTCCGTCTGTAAACAAAATCGGCACTTCTTCAATTTCGCTGTCGTTTTCGAAATTGGCTTTAAAGGTAAATTTCTTATCATATAAAGTCGGGCCGATAAAATAAGTGACCATGAATTCGTTGTTCAGCGCCAATACGCTTTTCTCGATCATCTCAATTTTTACTACAGAAACCGGCTGAACTTCTACAAAAGCGTGACGCAACAACGACGTTTTTTTCATTTCGCCATTAATAGTCCCAAAAGCTTTGGAAACGACCATAACGCTGTCGAGATTGAAATCGCTGTCGTTTACCAGGTAAACATTCCAGACTTTTTCCATGAAATCATCATTCCATTCGGAAATTGCCGCAAGGAATACGTTTTCTACTTCGGGGATGGTAATGTCTTTTTTCATGATTGAGATGATGTCGAATGTCGAACGTCAAATGCAGAACGAGGTTTTCGTTCGACTTCGGATTTGACTTTCGACAAAATTAAATGCTCGATTTGAATTGTTCTAAAAAACGCACGTCATTTTCATAAAACATACGGATGTCGCCAATTTGATAAAGCAACATTGCGATTCTTTCGATTCCCATTCCGAATGCAAAACCGTTGTATTCATCAGGATTGATGCCGCAGTTTTTGAGTACATTCGGGTCGACCATTCCGCAGCCCATAATTTCAAGCCAGCCGGTTCCTTTGGTGATGCGATAATCGGTTTCGGTTTTTAAACCCCAATAAATGTCAACTTCGGCACTTGGCTCGGTAAACGGAAAATAGGATGGGCGAAGGCGGATTTTTGATTTTCCGAACATTTCTTTTGTGAAATATAAAAGTGTTTGCTTTAAATCGGCAAATGAAACATCCTTGTCAATGTATAAACCTTCAACCTGATGGAAAATGCAGTGTGAACGTGACGAAACGGCTTCATTTCGAAACACGCGCCCCGGAGAAATCGTACGGATTGGCGGTTTATTTTCTTCCATATAACGAACCTGAACTGATGATGTGTGCGTACGCAACAAAACATCAGGATTCGTTTGGATAAAGAAAGTGTCCTGCATGTCGCGCGCCGGATGGTATTCAGGAAGGTTCAATGCCGTAAAGTTATGCCAGTCGTCTTCAATTTCAGGGCCTTCAGAAACGTTGAAGCCGATATTCGAGAAAACATCGATAATCTGGTTTTTTACCAATGAAATCGGATGGCGCGAACCAATTGTGAGCGGTTCGCCCGGACGCGTTAAATCGCCATAAACTCCTTTGATTTCTTCCTTGCTGTCGAGCGATTCCTGAATGCTTTTCAGCTTTTCTTCAGCAATGTTTTTTAGCGTATTAATCACTTGGCCAAATTCTTTTTTCTGGTCGTTTGGCACGTTTTTGAATTCGGCGAACATTTCCTTTAAAAGCCCTTTGCTCCCAAGGAATTTGATACGGAATGCTTCGAGTTCTTCTTTCTTTTGTGTTGAAAAAGACTGTGCTTCTCCGATATATGCTTTAATCTTGTCTATCATCGTTCTTTCGGTAAGGATGCAAATTTAAGGATTTTGCGACAGTTTGCAGTTAATCGATTAGTTCTTTTTCGAGGAAATAACTCACTATCGCCTCTTTCATTAAAACCGATTGTTCGCCGGCTTTCAGTGAAGGCAGTTGCTCTTTGACTTTGTAATGCGGCCAGCCATCGGCATCAACATAATCAAATTCGTAAAATCCATAAGGTTCCAGCAAACGGCAAATCGCGATGTGCATTAAGTTGAGTTTTTCATCTTTTTTGAATTTCTTATGCACTTTTCCGAGCTCCTGAACGCCAATCAGGTAAATAATGGCATCCAAATCCAAATCTTCACCTTGTGAAAACTGGTTTGAAAGTATATCGACAACGCGTTCCCAGCGTTCTTTTAATTGTGTGTCTCTTGACATTTGTTAGGTTTTGGGTTTTGGGTTTTCGAACAGTTTCCTGAAAACCTCTACCATAATATGCGGCAAAGATAAGGTTGTATTTTGTTATTCTGCAAATCTGGATTATCTTGGCACTTTATTCTTTTTATGGTTTTTATTGATTTAGTTTTTATCGTGATTTTGGGCTATGGTTGCATCCGCGGCCTGTGGAATGGTTTTTTAATCGAATTGGCTTCACTGGCTTCGCTTTTAATCGGAATTTACATAGCGCTTAAATTTTCATTTATCCTCAAAGGAATCGTCGGAAGCCATGTTTCCTGGTCGCCGCAAACATTACAGATAATCGCTTTTATCCTGACGTTTGTTTTGGTAATTGTCGGGATTACCGTTTTAGCAAAATCACTTACAAAAATTGCGAATTTAACGCCGCTTGGCCCGCTCAACAAAGTGGCCGGCGGAATCCTCGGAATTATAAAGACAATCCTGATTTTAAGTTTTATGCTGAACGTTTTCCAAAAAGTGAATAGTAATTTCGCTTTCGCGGACAAAAAGACGCTTGCAAAATCACTTTTTTATTATCCGGTAATGGAAATCGCCGGAATAGTTTATCCGTCGGTTGAAGCGTGGTTTGTGAAAGTTAAAAATGCTAATTCAGGGGAATAATTATTTTAGTTCTTTGATCCCGTTTGCCTCAATCCAGCCTTCGGTTTCGTCAGGAAGCTGAATTTTTCTCCATTCCTCAAGGCTTTCCAGTACATAAACTTTTGTTCCTTCGTGGAGCAGGAATGCATCCGGCGAATCTGATTTTGGTTCGGATTTTACCGGAAGGACTTCTGAAAAAACGATTGCCGGTTTTTCTTCATGATAAAAGCTTTTCTCGAAAACTGCCGAAATTATTCCGATAACGGCCATTAAAACCGAAAGGAACATTCCAAAAAAGAAAAGCCGTTTTAATAAAGTTGTATGTGAAAAATAGTATCCCACAAAAAGCAGTAAAAATGCGATTGTGAAACTGACCGATATCCAAGCCCAGGAATCATAACCAAATGTTGAAGTCACATCCTGGATCATTTTGTTGAAGCCGACACGAGGTGTTTCCTTAATATCATCAATAGCCATTTTACGGGCAAAATTCAGGTTGTTTTTTATTTCCTTGTCACCCGGATTCAGCAATAAGGCTTTCTCATAATTGTAAATTGCCGGCGCTACCTTATTCATTTTATAATAGGCATTCCCTAAATTATAATACAGTTCGGCCGAATGTTTTTTGGTTTTTAAAACGCTTTCATACGAAATTACCGCATCGGCATAATTCCCTTTTCGATAATCGGCGTTTCCTTTTTCAAAGCCGTTTTGTGCCCAGAAAATCTGTGTTGACAACAGAAAGATATAAACTAGCTTTTTCATTTTATTGTAATTGTTTTTCCAAAGCCGAGATAATTTCTACAGCTTTTTCATAATCATTTTGTATCGTAACTCCCGATGAAGGCGCATAACGTGCAAATTCGCAATTTTCGGTCAGATTGATGAAATCAGAAACAGTTTCAGGATTTGCATTACGCGAAAGCAAAATCTCACGTATTTTATCCTTGCTCATTTCCGAAGTTTCAATGTGAAGCTTTGCTTTCAGGAAATTGTGCATCGCTTTTTCAAGCGCAATGTAAAAAGGTTCTTTATTATTAATCTGTTTTTTTGCTTCTGAAAGGTATTTCTTTGCAAGTTTATTTGAGGTTTTGGTACGGTTTCCAACAACATCGGCATCGATTGCTTCTTTTTTCTTTCGTAAAAGTATGATTATCGGAATGAACAAAAACGGCAGGAAAAGCAAAACATAAAACCACGTCGAACCAAAGAAATCCTTTTTGTTGATTGGCTGCAGCTGTGTTTTTAGTTTGATGAACTGGAAATGATCGGTTTTTGAAATCGCCTGTTTTGTCATACTGGCGGCCGAATCCCTCGAATCCCTCGTCTCTGAAGCATTTGCGGCTGTTGGCCCGTCAAGGACTTTTACCAGGATTTCGGGAGAAGTTATTGTTTTATAACGGTTTGTGCCTAAATCGAAATAAGAGAACGACATTGGCTTGATCGGATAATTTCCTTTGTATTGTGGAATTACAGTGTATTTATCCGAGATTTTTCCGGTCATTCCCGACAAGGGCGTGTTTACGTTTTCGTTATGGACCGGATCATACATTTCGAGCGCGCTTGGCACGACTGGTTTTGGAAGCGTGAATAGTTTAAGGTTTCCGTTTCCGGATACGCTTACATTTAAATCGAGGCTTTCGCCATTTTTTAAAGTAGTTTTAGATGGCGTGACTTTGAAATCGAAATGGCCAACGGCACCAGAAAAATCTACCGGTTTTCCTGATTCGGGAAGCGGTTTTACAGTAATCGTTTTTGCACCCGCTGAAACGCGTTTATTGCCTTCGGTCATCAAAACCTGCCCGAAAATATTACGTCTTCCGGAAGGCATCTGAACATCCAGATCCAGCGAAAGCGGCTCTATGGTCAAACGCCCTGATTTTTGCGGATACAAGACGGTTTTTCTTAAAACTACAAAACGAACCCTTTCACCATTATATGTTCCTTCTTCGGCCTGGAGCTGTTTGATGTCGATATTCTGGCTCCAAAAGTCGTTGTATTTTGGTTTGTCGAGTTCACGCCAGTTTGAAATCCCGATATTGTAGCTGATGTATAATTTATAAACTACCGTTATTGGTTCGTTGATATACGGATTGGTTTTAGAAACTTCAGCAACCAGATGTATGGCATCGTCTAATGAAACTTGCGGGTCATTCGGGTCTTTTTGCTGCGCGACGGCGGCCGTGACATTTATCTTAATGGGAGTTGTTTTGTATATCTGCCCGCGGATTTCTATGGTCGCCTGTTTGATGGTAAGAGCGCCACGTTGCTCCGGCAAAAGATAATAGGAATAGGTTTTATTGAAAGTCATCTTGCCGTTTATCCATGACTGGCTGACTTGCTGACTTGGCCCGGCAATAACTTTAAAACCTTCAAAATTTGGCGGGACAAAATTATCGCCGTCATCATTCATAGTAAAATCGATACGCAGGCGTTCGTTGATGCCAAGCGTTGTTTTACTGACTTTTGCCTCAAACTGTACCTGAG
>CAZSDN010000100.1:0-3497 GCA_964605595.1 uncultured Flavobacterium sp.
ATTTCTTTTACTCCTTTAAAAAACAGCCATTTCATATACATTTTCTCGCCCGCGTTGGTTTTGACCGTTTGGAATTTCGGGGCAAGAATACTCGCTACGACTGCCGCTGTTAACGGAATCCAGAAACTGGTGAGCTGCGTAAATTCCCTTATCAGGAAATAAAACGGGATATAAATGATTCCGAATCCCAAAAAGTTATATAACAGCGATTTTGTTTTTTTCGACATGATCCAATATTTTTTATACTACTTCATAAAAATACCTATAAATGGGTATTTGACCGATAATGGTTTTTTACCATTTTTACAAAAACTTTTTTAAAGTAGTAAGAGTTAGTTTTTTAGATTCTTTTTAGTGGGAAACCCGGTGATAGTAGCACCGGGTTTTTTCTATTATTCTGGTTTTTGGAATTTCGTGCGCTTGCTTCCTTCATACATTTCATATTTGACCAGGCGTGCTTCCAGGTTCCCGTTGAACAGTTTTATTTTACGCGAAGGCTTTAATCCAACAAATTTCAGCGCTTCCAGGTTTGCGGTGATGAACCATGCGTTTGTTCCCGGATAATCCTTCTTTAAAGTATCGCCAATTTCGGCATAAAAACGTTCCATTTGTATATCGAGCCTTTCGCCATAAGGCGGATTGAAAACCATATGCAGCGGGCCTTTGGTTTCTTTTTTCGTATTGAAAAAATTTTCTTCCTTAATTGTTATGTATTCGTCCAGATTTGCATTTTTGATATTGTCTTTCGCTTTTATTACCGCGCTCGGTGCTTTGTCATAACCTGTTATCGTATAATGAAATTCCCGCACTTTCTTTAAAAGTGAATCCGAAACCGTATCGAACAAATCATTATCCCAGTCGCTCCATTTTTCAAAAGCAAATTCCCTGCGGTTGATGTTTGCCGGAATATTGCAGGCGATCATCGCTGCTTCGGCGAGGAACGTTCCGCTTCCACACATCGGATCAAGAAAATCACCTTGTCCGTCCCAACCCGAAAGCAATAAAATTCCGGCTGCAAGGACTTCGTTTATCGGAGCGATATTTGTCGCGGTACGATAACCTCGCTGATGTAATGAAGTGCCCGAAGTATCCAATGCAACTGAAACCTGGTCTTTATCGATATGGATGTTTATGCGCAAATCTGGATATGTTTTATCGATGCTTGGACGTTGGCCGGTGCGCTCGCGGAATTGATCTACGATGGCATCTTTTACCTTTTGCGAAACAAATTCGGAATGTTTGAAATATTCAGAATGGATTGTCGTATCGACCACAAACGTTTGGTTCGAGTTCATATATTTAGACCAATCCATTGATGCTATTCCTTTATATAAACTCTGCTCATTATTCGCACGAAAATGGTAAATGGGTTTTAGTATTTTTAAAGCAGTACGAAGCGACAGGTTTGCCTTGTACATAAAGCCTTTATCGCCTTTAAAACTTACCATTCGCGTACCGGGCTCTACATGTTGCGCGCCAAGCTGTTGTAATTCTTTTGCCAGTATTTCTTCAAAACCAAAAAAGGTCTTGGCAATCATCTTAAAATTTTCTTCCATATTTTGTATAATCAAATCGCAGAAAGTATCTGAAATCTTTGGCAAAAATAGATTAAATTTGCCTCTTAATCCGAATTCCAAAAAGAATAATGCCCAACGAACAAAATCGAAAAGCCGAAAACTGGTTTGCTTCCTGGTTCGACACGCCGTATTACCATATCCTTTACAAAGACCGCGATTATGCCGAAGCGCAATTGTTCATGGATAATATCACGAATTACCTGAATTTGCCGGAAGACGCAAAAATCCTTGACCTGGCCTGTGGAAAAGGCCGTCATTCGATTTACCTGAATAAATTGGGCTATGACGTTACCGGAGCCGATTTATCTGAAAACAGCATCGCCGAAGCAAGGAAATCGGAAAACGAAAAACTGCATTTTGCCGTTCATGACATGCGTGTTCCTTTTGAAGAAAAGTTTGACGCGGTTTTTAACCTGTTTACAAGTTTTGGTTATTTTGAAAACGATGCCGATAACCTGACGACTTTAATTGCGATCAAAGACAGCTTATCTGAATATGGTTTCGCCGTAATCGATTTTATGAATGTGAATAATGTCGTGGAAAACCTTGTTGCCCAAGAAACCAAAACTATTGACGGAATTGATTTTCACATCAAACGTTACCATATTGACGGACATATTTACAAGGAAATTGATTTTGAAGACAAAGGCGAAAAGTTCCACTTTACCGAAAAAGTCCAGGCACTAACGCTCGAAGATTTCGAAATAATGATGGAAAAAGCCGGGATTTTCCTGCTTGATGTTTTTGGTGATTACAAGCTGCATAAATTCCACAAAAAAGATAGTGAACGACTAATCATGGTTTTTAAATGATGAATTATATCCTTCCGTTATTATCGGTACTTATCGGTTATGCAGTTGCATTACTGCTGAAACCGGCAAAAAAAAGCAACCTGAAATTATTGCTTGCATTCAGTGGCTCGTTTTTATTATCGATGACCGTTATGCATCTTCTGCCGGAATTATACGAAACCGAGCATGTCGGACACGAAGGTCACAATCATAGCCATTCAGCCGGAATATTCATCATGCTTGGAATATTGTTTCAGATTGTACTTGAATTCTTTTCCAAAGGTGCAGAACACGGCCATGTTCACGGCCATTCTGAAATCCACCGGATGCCATGGGCGTTATTCATCAGCCTTTGTATTCACGCATTTTTAGAAGGTTTTCCTGTTGGGCATCATCATAACCTTGCCATCGGAATTGCGATACACCACTTTCCCATCGCGATTATCCTGACAAGCTTTTTTGTGAACGCACATTTAAGTAAAAAAGTGATTTTTGCTTTTATGGTAACTTTCGCTTTAATGACGCCATTGGGAACTTTAGCGTCAGAATACCTGACATTCCTGAACGAATATTACACACAGATCACAGCGGTTGTAATCGGAATCCTTTTCCATATTTCATCGACGATCATTTTTGAGGCGAGTGAAAACCATAAATTCAACATTGCAAAAATCTCTATGATTGTCCTTGGAATAGTATTGGCATGGGTTTTATAATTTTCGCGTGACCGCAAGGGTCGGGCTATTCGTTGCAATCTTTTACTTTTTAAGAAAAAAGTAAAAGGATTTCCACTACTATCCCTCACGCAAACCATCGAAACCTCGTATCTTTGATAAACAATCCAGATCATTTCAGAATAATGTCTTTTATCAAAACTACCGAACAATCTTCGCATTATAACGACCTCGAGCAAATGCCGGTTCATGAACTTCTGTCCAGCATCAACCGTGAAGATCAAACCGTTCCGCTTGCTGTAGAAAAAGCGCTTCCGCAGATTGAAATCCTCGTTACCGAAATCGTAAAAAAGATGAAAGAAGGCGGCCGTTTGTTCTACATTGGCGCGGGAACTTCAGGGCGTTTGGGAATCGTTGATGCCTCAGAATGTCCGCCTACTTTTGGAGTTCCTTTC
>CAZSDN010000100.1:3507-10018 GCA_964605595.1 uncultured Flavobacterium sp.
CTTGTTAACGGAATTATTGCCGGTGGCGACAAAGCCATTCGCCGTGCGGTTGAGAATGCTGAAGATAATGCCACACAAGCCTGGATTGATTTACAAGATCAAAACATTGGAACGAATGACGTTGTAATAGGAATTGCGGCATCGGGAACAACTCCTTATGTAATTGGTGGACTTAAAGCATGTAATGAAAATAAGATTCTTACCGGCTGTATAACATGCAATGCCGGCAGCCCGTTATCGCAGACTGCGCAATTTCCTGTAGAAGTTGTCGTTGGCCCTGAATTCGTAACCGGAAGTTCACGCATGAAAGCCGGTACAGCACAAAAGTTAGTCCTGAACATGATTTCTACAGCGACAATGATCCAACTTGGGAAAGTAAAAGGAAACAAAATGATCGATATGCAGCTCAGCAACGACAAACTTGTAGACCGCGGCATTAAAATGATAATGGGAGAAATTCCAGTATCGTATGAAAAAGCCGGAGAATTACTCACAAAATACGGCAGCGTTCGCGATGCTGTAAATAATTATACAACTAATGCCAACGAATAAAGACATTCTCAACAAAGGAATCAGGTTCCTCGCATGGGCGCTTCCGGCAGTTTTCTTTGGGCCGGCTGTGATACATTTAGCATTTATCAATAAGCTTCAGCCTTTATACCCGGTGATATTAGGCATCGGCATATTGGTTAGCTTTACAGGGATTTTCCTTATCTTTAAAGGAATCATCACCATAATAAACAGTATGTCTGATAAATAATGGAAGAATATATCTACGTACACCAGACTTTTGAAAAAGAAAATTATTTCGGAAAACGAATCACCGACAGGGAATTTGACGGCTGTACATTTAAAAACTGTGACTTTTCCAACAGCGATTTCTCAGGCTCTATGTTTATGGATTGTGACTTTATAGATTGCAACCTCGGGATGATGGCCGTTATTAAATCCGGATTTAAAACTGTTACCTTCAAAACCTGCAAAGTACTGGGAATACATTTCCACGACTGTGACGATTTTCTTTTTAATGTTCATTTTGAAGATTGTATCCTGGATTTTTCATCTTTTGCAAATAAGAAAATGCAGAAAACCAAATTCATCAATTCTTCATTGAAAGAAGTTTCGTTTACTGGCGCAGATTTAACCGGTTCATTGTTCGATAACACAAATCTCGAACAGGCCCTGTTTAATGGAACGCAATTAAAAGATACCGATTTCACAACCGCATACAATTACACTATCGATCCGGAATTCAATTCAATGAAAAAAGCGAAATTCTCTTTACAGGGAATTCCGGGTTTGCTTGATAAATACGATATCAAAATCTCATAATCATGGAAATCAACGCCGCTTATCTCGATAGTGCCAAAAAACAATTCCTGTATTATAAAACGCTGGCGGATAAATCATTTTCGCAATTGGAAGATGCGCAATTGTTCATTTCGATGAACGAAAACACGAACAGCATTGCCGTAATTATTAAGCACATGGTTGGTAATATGCTTTCGCGATGGACAGATTTTCTTGTGGCCGATGGAGAAAAAGAATGGCGCAACCGTGATGCCGAATTTGAAGACACATACACATCCAAAGAAGAACTTTTAGCTGAATGGAACAAAGGCTGGAAATGTTTATTCGATGCTTTGGATTCTTTGGCTCCTGAACAATTATCCGATATCATTTACATCCGGAACGAAGGCCATACGGTTGCTGAGGCGATTAACCGGCAACTTGCGCATTATCCGTACCATGTTGGGCAGATTGTGTTTTATGCGAAGTTGCTCAAACAAGGTGATTGGGTCAGCCTTTCGATCCCGAAGAATAAATCCAATTCGTATAATGCAGACAAATTTTCGAAAGAGAAAGCAATCAGGAACTTTACCGATGATGAACTTGAACGATTAATATAATATTGTAAACCAATGCCTAGCCCCGATTGAAGTGGAAAGCCCGCAGCGCAGCGAGGACTTGAAACGGAAAGCGGGAATATGCTCCTGAATAATTATGAAAAAGATATCATTATTGCCATTTTGCCTTTTACTGCTTTCGTGTTACGAGCATGAACGCAATTGTGCCGATTTCAAAACCGGGAAATTCTCGTTTGAATATGACGTGAACGGCGTGAAGAAAATTACTGTTTTTGAACGTACCGCTAATATGGAAATTGAAACATTCGAAGGAAAAACCGATACTTCAACCGTGCGCTGGATCAATGATTGCGAATATATCCTGCAAAAGAAAAATCCGAAAAACATGGAAGAAAAAAAAGCAATCAACATGAAAATCCTTACGACATCCAAAAATTCATACACTTTTGAATTCGGGATTGTAGGCAGCAGTAAAACGCAGATCGGAACCGTTACAAAAATCTCAAACTAAATTTTCTTCACCATGATGGAAATCCTCACAAATCCGGCCGCCTGGGTAGCATTGCTGACATTGACATTCCTTGAAATCGTTCTCGGAATAGACAATATCATCTTTATTTCGATCACTACCGGGAAATTGCCCGAAGAACAGCGAAAAAAAGCAACAAAAATAGGTTTGTTCTTGGCAATGTTCATGCGTATTGCTTTGCTTTTCGGCATCAGCCTGCTTATCGCTATGAAAGATCCGTGGATAATTATTGATCAAAGCTGGCTTAGCGCGAGCATTTCAGGGCAAAGCATTATACTGCTTTTGGGAGGTTTGTTCCTTTTGTATAAAAGTACGAACGAAATCCGCGAGAAAGTGGATGAAAAAGGCGAGGAAGAAAAAGAGCTCAAAAAATCGGCTTCCAAAACATTCGGGAATGTTATCATGCAGATTATCCTGATTGATATTGTATTTTCTTTCGATAGTATTTTAACGGCTGTTGGCATGACCAATGGCGTTGAAGGCGCATTATACATTATGATTATTGCCGTGGTAATTTCGGTTTTGATCATGATGCGGTTCGCGGTTCCTGTCGGGAATTTTGTAAACAAGCATCCTTCGATACAAATCCTGGCATTATCGTTTTTGGTATTGATCGGATTTATGCTGATCACCGAAGCCGCACATCTTGCAAACGCTTCCTTCTTCGGAAGCCATGTTTCATCAATTCCGAAAGGCTACCTGTATTTTGCGATAGCATTTTCACTTTTGGTGGAAGTTTTGAATATGAAGATGGCAAAAAGCAAAAATAAAAATGACCGCAAATCACCGGAAAGTAAATTATAAAAAGCCACTCGATTTAGATTTTTATTTTGAATATGGAATTTTAAATTTTGAATGATCTTAACATCTAAAATTTAAAATTCCACATTTAAAATTTATTCCAACGTCAGGGTAATCTGTCCGTCATCGTCAAGATTGACATCAATATCACTATCTTCACCTTCCTGAGAAGTTTCAGGTACATCGGGTACAATTTCTTCCGGCTCGTCATAAGGTAATGGTTCAAGCAGGTTTATTTGCTTGATCTTATCGGCTGTAAGCTGGTTGCCGAGTGCCTTGAAGCCTTTTACGGCTATGAAGTTTTCCAGGTCAATTGTCAGGTTATCTTTTTGTACGCCTTTTACTTTTGCAAAAATCACTTCGGCAACCGGGCGATAATCCGTTGCAACGATTTCGAGCTGTGATTTCTCGTGTTCGGTAATGAACGATTCTTCTTTGTTTTCGGTTTCCACCAAAAAGCGCTTGACGAAATAACGCTCCTTTTCTCCGTCATAATAAATGGCTGAAATAGGTTTCTTCTGAATCCATTTCTCCAGAATAATCATATCCTCGTCGAAATGTGTCGTAAGCTCCGGCACAATGACTTTTAATTTTCCGGATTGGGAAATGATAAGTATCTTATCGTTCGGACGGAATTCGCCCAGAAGTTCTCCTCTTCCATCTACATTCAAACGTTGCACGGTATCGTCAAACCAGACTTTCCGAGGGCGTAATGTAGAAATTCCTTTTTCTTTAAGCTCGATTTTCTTGATCGGATATTTTGTCACCGTGTTACCGCGCGAAGCCCTTCCTTTTATGGCAATTGAAGCAAAATCAAGATCGAGTTTCAGCTTTTTGATGCTTCCCACCTGGCGCAGTAAAATGGTAACAACTTCGGCTTCGCCATTCGGATTGTAGGAGAAATACAATACTTGCGAGCCCGGTTTTTCCTGCGTCATATCGTAAAACTTATCACGGGTAACGCCTGAAACATTGAAACGTTTTACAAACGCTGATCCTGATTTTCCGTCACGGTAAATCATGTTGTAAATCGTGCGCTTGTCATTCTTATCAAAAACCGCGATGTGGATAATATCCTTGCCAACGAATTTCTTTTCATCAACTTTTGATATCATCATCTTTCCATCACGAAGGAATACGATCACATCGTCAATATCAGAACAATCGGCAACATATTCGTCTTTCTTGAGTCCGGTTCCGAAGAAACCTTCCTCGCGATTTACATATAATTTAGTATTCCGAAGCGCTACTTTTGTCGCTTCAATATTATCGAAGTTGCGCAATTCGGTTTGGCGCTCGCGGCCTTTTCCGTATTTCTCCTTTAGTTTGGTAAAGAAAGCGATGGCAAAATCTATAATATGGTCAAGGTCGTATTTCACCTGCTCGATATCGCCTTCAAGCGCCTCGATTTTTTCCTGCGCTTTGTCAATATCGAACTTAGAGATGCGCTTAATCCGAATTTCCGTCAGGCGGACAATATCGTCCTCGGTAACTTCACGCTTCAGGTGTTTTGTATGCGGTTTCAAACCTTCATCGATCGCGCGGATAACACCTTCCCACGTTTCTTCTTCCTCAATTAAACGGTAAATCCTGTTTTCGATAAAAATACGCTCAAGCGAAAGGAAATGCCATTGTTCTTCGAGTTCATCCAACTGGATTTCAAGCTCGCGCTTTAACAAATCGACGGTTCTTTGTGTCGAGATTTTCAACATATCGGAAACACCGATGAATAAAGGCTTATGATTCTCTATCACGCAGCCAAGCGGTGCAACCGAAGTTTCACAGGCAGTGAACGCAAAAAGCGCGTCGATGGTTTTATCGGGAGAAACTCCGGATGGAAGATGGATTAATATCTCAACTTCAGCGGCAGTATTGTCTTCGATTTTTTTGATTTTTATCTTTCCTTTTTCATTCGCTTTCAAAATACTGTCAATCAATGTTGAAGTATTGGTAGAAAAAGGAATTTGAGTAATGACAAGCGTTTGCTTATCTAATTGTGAAATTTTGGCGCGTACGCGAACACGTCCGCCGCGCATTCCGTCATTGTAATTGGAAATATCGGCGATTCCGGCAGTTGGAAAATCAGGGAATAATGTAAACGGTTTTCCTTTTAATATTTTAATCGATGCATCGATAAGTTCGTTAAAATTGTGTGGAAGCACTTTCGTTGAAAGTCCGACCGCAATACCTTCGGCTCCTTGTGCCAAAAGTAACGGAAACTTTACAGGAAGGTTTACCGGTTCGTTTCTCCTTCCATCATAGGAAGCCTGCCAGGTTGTAATCTTAGGCGAATATAAAATATCATGCCCGAACTTGCTGATGCGCGCTTCAATATAACGTGAAGCAGCCGCGCCGTCGCCTGTAAGAATATTTCCCCAGTTTCCCTGCATGTCGATAATCAGATCCTTCTGCCCTATTTGCACCATTGCGTCGCCAATACTCGCATCACCGTGCGGGTGGTATTGCATCGTATGTCCGACAATGTTCGCTACTTTGTTATAACGGCCGTCGTCGAGTTCTTTCATCGAATGCATGATACGGCGCTGTACCGGTTTGAATCCGTCTTCGATGGCAGGAACCGCACGCTCAAGGATTACATACGACGCATAATCGAGAAACCAATCCTTATACATTCCGGTTACTTTGGTAATCGTGTCTTCGGGATTTTCGTTATGGTCGTAAAAATGCTCGCCTTCGAATGCAGCCTCGTCGGGAATCAGGTTTGTTCCCTCGTTTTCGTTTGGATCAGGAATGCTATTTTCGTCTTCTTCGCTCATTTATAAATTGGCAGTAAAAGCTTTATTACAGATTATTTTTCTACGACATCCAGTTCTACTTTCAGGTTATTGATAATGAATACCTGGCGATCGGGTGTATTTTTGCCCATGTAGAATTCAAGCAGTGTTTCAATTGATGTGGCTTTATCAAGCATAACAGGATCAAGGCGGATATTGTCTCCGATGAAGTGCTTGAACTCATCGGGAGAAATCTCTCCAAGTCCTTTGAATCGTGTGATTTCTGGCTTTGGTTTCAGTTTTTCGATTGCATTTACACGCTCTTCTTCCGAATAACAATAAATGGTTTCCTTACGGTTCCTGACACGGAACAACGGTGTTTGCAGAATGTACAAATGGCCATCTTTTATCAATTCAGGAAAAAACTGAAGGAAGAAAGTAATCAACAGCAATCGGATGTGCATTCCGTCAACATCGGCGTCGGTAGCAATTACGATATTATTGTAGCGCAAATCGCCCATGTCTTCCTCAATATTCAGCGCAGCTTGCAGTAGGTTGAATTCTTCGTTTTCATACAC